>NZ_JBUOIV010000056.1:0-34496 GCF_055467485.1 Desulfosarcina sp.
TGGCGTCCAGCATCTCGTCAACCGTTTCACCCGCGTCATCGGTCAGGTTGCGGGTGCCGCGCTCACCCACGCAGGACTCCTCGCCCACGATTACCGCACCGGCGGTTTCTACGATCATGGGCAGTTTCCAATTGGGTACGGCCTGGGGGCACCCGGACACGAGAATGCGGGGGGTGTTTTTCGGGAAGACGCCCGCTTTAGCTTCAATTCGCTTTTCCAGTTCATCACAGATCTTGTTCACCGATTCCGTAAACCGGGCCGGGTTGTCGTAAAAGAAGACCTGGTTGGCCAGCAGGGCGTCTAATCCCGAGATCGGCGCCGGATCGGCTTTGCGTAGGGACGAAAGCCGGTGGATGGCGGCACGCTTGGCGTTGACCGTATGGATGGCCGCTTTCAGCTTTGCGGCGGTTACCGAGACGCCGGTGAGTTTCTCGACAGCCGTTGTGAAGCGCTTGTACTCGGACCTGAGGAGTGCCTTGCCCTTTTCCGATTTGACCTGGGGCAGATCCATGACATAGAGATTTTCAACCAGGTCATTCAGGGATTCATAAGCCTTCTTTTTTCCGTCGCAGGTGTTTTCGCCCACGATCATGTCAGCACTTTCCAGATAGGGGCACACCTTGCCGATCTTGAATCCGAACGACGATTTGATCAGGGCACAGGTGTTGCGCGGCAGCAGTTTCTCTACATCCTCCGTGGCGAAATCGGCCCCTGAACACAGGCCGACCAAGGTGGCGTTGGCGGCCAGAACGATCTCTTCGGGGACAAACACGCAATAGGACCCGATGATTTTGCGTCCGGACGCTTTTTCGTCCAGCAACTCCTTGATGCGCAGCCCGTGGACCTCGCTCATGACAAAGTCGAAGTAGCTCATCCCCTCCGGGCGCTTCTTCTGGGCCAGATAAATGTCTTGATAAGCCTGACCCAGAACGCCCAAAAGAGCGTCATGCGCTTCTAAATCGAGTCCTAAATCGGCCCACATGGATCGGTAATCTGCACTCATTCGTTGCTCCTTTCCTTGAGATGTATGATTCCATTCCAGCAAAAGCGTGGAAGGGTTTATGCTTTTCAGTTGATTAGGATCCGGGAGAGTTCGGTCGGGCTATCGCATTTTCAACACAATTGAATGGCCCAGTGACGATTCGGTGATGTTAGGTTGGATATGATGTTGGCACGCGGTTTCGTCTAACAAACCCGGTTAGATGGGAGAACCCTCACGTAAAGCCAGAATCATATTTCATATGGAAGACACCCTAAAAGGCTGGATTGAGAGACTGGTCAATACCTTAGCAACGGGTGATATGTCCAATACTTAGTATCGATATCGTTATTGTATTGTATTGATTATACCTATTCACAGCTCTGGAGCTGAGTTGAAAAGGGTTTTGGCTTATTGCGTCCCATTTTTGCGAAATGGGACGCATTGGAGGACAATTACGTAGAAAAGTGGCTATCTGTCGTTGCTTTTCATTCCTTCCAACTTGGAGGCATGGCAAGATACTACACGAATCGACTGTGTTCGTTTTCGTGAAATAGCCATTTTGTACCTGCCTGATCAATAAGGTTCAAGAACCAGGTCTACAGACCATCCATCCTAAATATTTTATAAAATTCCCGGCCCGATTTACTTTTTATTATTTTGAACTTGCCAGAATTGAATCACAGATTATGGTTTGGTATTAAATTTGTGCTATTCGTTTAACAAAAACGTTACTGACGTCCTGTTACAGACAGTTTGGTGTGAATGAAGGATTCCGCTCAATAGTTGAGAGGTAACATTGATCGACAAACGTCAACGCAAGATAGTGGCGCTAAACGCCGATGTAGTCGGCTATAGCAGGCTTGTATCCGACGATTTAGAATCAACAACGGCAGCAATGTTGAGGATCCGGCAACTTGTTGATTCCAAAATCACCGAGGGAGGTGGCACGCTGATTGACTTTATTGGAGACAACTTTATGGCTGCCTTCGAAGATGCGATGGATGCCGTAAAGAGTGCAATCGCTATCGCCGCCGAAATTGAGATCGCAAATATAGATATCCCTGGACCTCGTCAGATTCGTTTCCGCATGGGAATTGACCTCGGAGACGTTACTGTCACCGGTGGCCGATACTTAGGCGATCCCTTGAATATCGCTTCACGAATCCAATCCATTTCAAGGTCTGGTGGTCTGTGCGTATCTGGAAGTGTTTACCGCGCACTTGATGAGCCTGCTTTGCGATTCCGTCCAATTGGGCAGCAACGGTTAAAGAATATCTTTAGAGAAATAGAGGTTTACGAATTTGCCGACCTGCCTACCGATAGCACGGTGGCGGCCGAGAGGAAGTCGCTATCGCTTGAGTCACCGACCGTAGCTGTCTTACCAATTCATACCGAAGGGGCGGACACGTCCGTAACTGCAATGGCCGGCATCCTTCGAGTCGATCTGATTCATAGGCTTGTCAGAGTCCCGCAACTGAGAGTTATCGATGCTAAGAATGAAACCAGTGGAAAACGTTCGGTGATAGCCGCGCGCTACATGCTCGAAACCGGAGTCCATCAGTTCAGAAACAAGGTCCGTCTCTACGCCACGCTCTTCGATGTCACGACTATGAATATTGTCAAGTCGTATAAGTGGATTGTTCAAGCAGAAGCTCTTGTCGACTTATCGGACCGCTTTGTCGATGATGTCGCCCGATCAATTGAGATTGAACTGATCGTGGGAGAACCTGCCGGTCTATACTCGGAACTGGACGATCCCGATGCTATTGGAAAGATTTATATGGGTTGGTACTATTTGAGATCTGACACACGGGAAGGTTGGGCGCGTGCTCTGGAACTTTTCAGTCAGGTAGCACAATCGCATCCGGATCAGCCATACGGACACGTTCTCTGGGCGTTTACCAATTGGATAGGAGCGGCAAACGAATGGACACCCGATCCTGATGTGGCGATATCGAAGGCACGCGAAGAGACGCAGATCGCTCTTTCCGTGGGTGATCCCACAGGTATGGCCCGGGCTGTTGAGGCTTCCATCCTAATGGTCGAGGGCCGTCATAAAGAAGCCCTTGCACTTGTCGAAGAGTTGGGAATAATTCGGCCCACGTGTGACGTCACCTATGGCCTTGAAGGAAGTGTGCGGCGATATATGGGGCAATGGGAAAAAGCAATCGAACTCCTGGACACCGCCATGCGCCTTACAGGGATTAACAAGCCCTGGTACCCAACAGTCAAAGCCTGCGCGCTTTTTGTGGGCGGCAGGATTGAACAGGCAGCGATCGTTGCTGAAATGGTTCTTGACTACCAACCAAATAACCTGGAAGCACTCCTTGTTTTGATAGCTTCGCAGGTAGAGATGGGTCTGATCCGCAGGGCAAAAGCGACCACCGAGGTAATCCGGGAACGTTTTCCCTCTGTCGATATGGGAGTATGGCTCGACAAGAGTCCTTATAAGATCCAGGGATTGGTTGAGCGCTGGAAAAAGGATCTTGCTTTAGCAGGAGCGATCGAGGCGATATAGGCAATCGTACTTGGCTATCCAGATCGTATCTGTAACATATCGACTATATTTGTAACCGTCGACATTCAAAGTGCTGTTTTTGATCCCTGCGGAAATGTTCCAACGGAAGGTGATTTTTTGACTGTCATGCGACAAAACCTGGCCAATCTCGAACCAGTCTTTCGTTGATGAACATTTCCGGAAATTAAAAGAAATGAATTCCTGAGTTGTGCACAACAAACCTTCACTCACACCCGAGTGCAGGTAGCTGCTACATGTCTTGATTCATAACTTTTAATGTCACCTTGTTTTTTTTATCTATCCGTATTGTTTGTGCCGCCATTCCAATGTTGATCACTTGTCCGAACCATATACCTTCTTCAGTTTCAGGCTTTGATTCAGATAGGCTTCCAGTTTCCGCTGCACCCTGCCATAGAGCGTGTCGGGCGGGAAATTGCCGTCGTCATCAAGTGCGCCGGCAGGTGTCCCAGTGAGGATTTCGATGCCTTCTTCAATGGTGGCGACCTGCCAGATCTTGAACTGACCCTGCTTGACCGCGTCGACGACGCTTTTTTTCAGCATCAGGTTTTTCACATTGGCCGCCGGGATCATCACGCCCTGACGGCCGGTCAGTCCCTTGCTGCGGCAGACGTCGAAGAAGCCTTCGATCTTCTGGTTGACCCCGCCGATGGCCTGGACCTGACCCTTCTGGTTCACCGACCCGGTGACGGCAATGCCCTGGCGGATGGGGAGTTCCGACAGGCTGGAAAGAATGGCGTACAGTTCCGTGGACGAGGCGCTGTCGCCGTCGATGCCGCTATAGCTCTGCTCGAAGGTCAGGCTGATAGACAGGCTCAGCGGGTAGCGCTGGGCAAAGGTGCGGCCCAGGTAGCCGGAGAGGATCAGCACGCCCTTGTCGTGGGTCTTGCCGGACAGCTTGGATTCGCGCTCGATGTTGACGACGCCGGCTTTCCCCATGAAGGTTTCGGCGGTGATGCGTGAGGGCCGGCCGAAGGCGATTTCACCCATCTGGTAGACGGCCAGGGCATTGACCTGGCCGACTTCCTCGCCGGCCACGTCGATCATGATGGTGTCTTCCACATAATTTTCGTGGATCTTCTCTTCGTACAGGTTATAGCGGAAGCGATACTCCGTGAACGCCTTGACCACGTGAACGGAAGCCACCCGGTCGGCATCGTCCTTTCTGGCCCAGTAATCGGCCTCTTTGATCACCCCCACCACGGATCCGAATCGCAATGACAGCTTGTTTTTGCTGTCGATGGCTTTCTCGCCATACTCGACCACGGCCGCTACTCCGTCCGGGGTAAACGGCAGCAGGTTTTCGTCCCGGCAGACCCGTGCGATGAATTGGGCATAGAGCCTGACCGTCTCGTCGGTACGGACCACCTCATAATCGAAGTCCGCCCGCACGCGGAAGATTTTGTTGAATTTGGAATCATAGTTCTGGAGAAGTTGAAAGGGTTCGTATCCGCCCAGCAGAATCACCTTTACGTCCAGCGGCACCGGTGTCGGCCTCAGGGAGGCGGTGCCCATGCCCATGTCGTGGGCCATGTCCTCGATGCAGAGCATCTTGTTCTGCAGGGCGCGCTTGAGCGATTCCCATACCTGGGGATGGGCCAGCACCGCTTCCACTTCCAGGATGAGAAAACCGCCGTTGGCCTGCAGGAGAGACCCGGACTGAACCATGGTGAAGTCAGTGATCAAGGTACCCATGAAGGCCTTTTTTTCGATACGGCCGAACACGTTCTGGTAGGTGGGATTGGTCTCGAACGCTACCGGCGCCCCTTCCATGCCGGAGCGGTCCTGCAACACGTTGACCCGGTAACGGTTCAGGGAAAGCTCCCTGGCATCCTCAGTCGAAGTGCCGTTGCCGTCCGTTTCCTGTTGCGGGGGCATGAAGAGGGCCACATTGTCCACCATGTCTTCCTGCAGTTCATCCAGGAACTGTAGCACCTCCGGTTGGTCCTGGTAATTCTCACGGACCAGGTCCAGACGGTTTTTAACGACAAACCGGGCCAGTTCGCCCGCCAATTGCTGGATTTCCTTTTGCTGGGTGTGGTTGATCCGGTTGACTTCCCGCATGGCCGCCTGGATCTCTTCCTGGAAGGACTGAACGGTTTGTTCGATGCCGGCCCGCTCATCTTCGGAAAGGCTCGCGAAGTCCTCATCGGTATAGGGCGCTTCCCCGTTCATGGCGATGGTCTGGTAACCTGACGGCGTTTTTTCCAGTTTCAGGTGCTTTTCCAGGGCCGATCGGTCCAGCGCCTCGAAGTGTTCTTTTATCAGATTCCCGTTTTTTTTCTGGATCTCGACGACTTTCTCACGAAAGGGATCCGTCTGGAACTCTTTGGGTAGACGGATCTTGAGGTCGCTGACCAGCCGGTTGAGGCTTTTGGCAAACCGGGCGGCATGGCCGGGATGCACCGGCAGGGCCCGGGGACGATACTCATCCTTGAAATTATTGACCATGCACCAGTCCGACGGTGTGGGCAGGGCCTTGGCCGCTTTATGGACGATTTCCTGGACGATGGTGGTCTTGCCGGTGCCTTCCGGACCGGTGACGAAGATGTGGTATCCGGCGCTTTTCATCTCCAGTCCGAAGGTGATGGCCCGCACCGCCCGCTCCTGTCCGATCACCTGGTCCAGTGGTTCGATGTCGGCGGTGGTTTCGAAATTGAACATGGTCGGGTCGCACAAGCAACGCAGATCGGAAAGATTTACCTCGTTTTGAACGGTCATGAAAGCTCCTGAATCATGGATGAGGGTTCATTCAATGGTTTTTTTTCGGACCGGTTGGACGGACGGCAAACGATTATGATGAGATAAAGGATGGCCGGGCGGGTGTCAAGACTTGTCCCTGTCGTCGTCGGGCAAAGACGGCAGGTGAGCAAACCAAACGCCCAAAGGTGATGGCCACCTCCGGGCGTTGATAAGCGCTGTCGCTATAATCCAAAGGAACGTCAGCCGTCGATTTTCTCCTGGGTTTCCGTGACCGTGAGCTTTACCCTGAGAGACAGTTCGTCCAGCTGCGCCTTGGCAGCCTCCGACGGGGCATTGGTGAGCAGGCAGGCGGCGCGCTGGGTCTTGGGGAAGGCGATCACGTCGCGGATGGACGGTTCGCCGCATAGCAGCATCACCAGACGGTCGAACCCGAAGGCGATGCCCCCGTGGGGCGGGGCGCCGGACTCCAGGGCGTCGAGCAGAAAACCGAATTTTTCCTGGTAGGCCGCCGGCTGCATACCCAGCGCGGCAAAGACCCGCTGCTGCAGTTCCATGTCGTGGATACGAATGCTGCCGCCGCCCACTTCAAAGCCGTTGAGCACCAGGTCGTAGGCCCGTGAGCGAACGGCCAGGGGTTCGCTCTCCAACCGGTCGTAGTCTTCTTCCAGGGGGGCGGTGAAGGGGTGGTGCAGGGCCTGGTAACGTTTTTCCACCTCGTCATATTCGAACATGGGGAAGTGGGTGACCCAGACGAAGTCGAAGCGGTTGTCGTCGATGAGCCCCAGCTGTTTGCCCAGGTGGTTGCGCAGGTGTCCCAGGGCCTCGTTGGTGACCTTGGGCTGGTCCGCGACGAAGAAGACCAGGTCGCCGGGGGCCATGTCGATACGCTCGGCCAGGCGGGCCTTTTCGTCGTCGGTGAAGAACTTGGCGATGGGGGACTGCCAGGCATCCTCGCGCACCTTGATCCAGGCCAGGCCCTTGGCCCGGTAGACGGCCACGAAAGCGGTCAGGTCGTCGATCTCTTTTCGTGAGAAATCAATGCACCCCTTGGCGTTCAGGGCCTTGACGATACCGCCGTTCTTGACCACGTTGGCGAAGACCTTGAAGCCCGAACCTTCGACGATGTCGGAAACGTCCTTGAGCTCCAGGCCGAAGCGCGTGTCGGGCTTGTCCAGCCCATAGCGATCCATGGCCTCGGTGTACGTCAACCGGGGGAAAGGGCGGGGCGGTGATTGACCCATGACCTCCTCGAACAGGCTGACCATCATGCCCTCGCTGACGGCCATGAGGTCTTCCTCGCCCACGAACGACATTTCCATATCGATCTGGGTGAACTCCGGCTGGCGGTCGGCCCGCAAATCCTCGTCCCGGAAGCAGCGCACGATCTGATAATAGCGGTCGAAACCGGATATCATCAGCAACTGCTTGAACAGCTGGGGCGACTGGGGCAGGGCGTAGAACTGGCCGGCGTTGACACGGCTGGGAACGAGATAGTCCCGGGCGCCTTCCGGGGTGCTCTTGGTCAGCACCGGGGTCTCGATGTCAAGGAATCCGTTGTCGTTCAAGAAGCGCCGCACCGATGCGCCGGCCTTGTGCCGGGTGATGATGTTGCGCTGCAGCGGCGGGCGCCGCAGGTCCAGGTGCCGGTTTTTCAGTCGGATGGGTTCGGAGACATCCACGTTGTCTTCGATCATGAACGGTGGGGTCTTGGCCGGATTGAGAATTTTCAGTTCGTCCACCAGCACCTCGATCTCACCGGTGGGCAGCTTGGCGTTGACCATGCCGTCCGGCCGCGGCTCCACCCGGCCGCGGACGCCAATGACGAATTCGCTGCGAAGGGTGTGGGCTCTGGCATGAATATCCGGATTGATCTCCGGGTTGAAGACCACCTGGGTAATCCCCTCCCGGTCGCGCAGGTCGATGAAAATAACGCCGCCATGATCCCGCCGTCGCAGGACCCAACCCATCAGCGTGACTTCCTTGCCCATATCCCGGGCACTCAGGGCGTTGCAGTGATGGGTTCTTCTCATGTCGCCGAGTATCTCAGCCAATAGAATGCTCCTTTTTGGTAAATGTTTCGATCAATGTATCCACGACTGCGGCAATGGGGATATCCCGCTGGGTTTTGGCGGCCATGTTCCGGAGTACCACCGTCCCCGATTCCAGCTCGCTCTCCCCCACGATAAGCACCCGGCCGACGCCGGCGCGGTTGGCTTGTTTCATCTGGGCCTTCAGGCTCTTGTCTCCATAGTCCATGGCGGTGCCGATACCATTGAGTCCCAGGGCGGTCGACCATTCGAAGGCGAGTTTCCTGGCCGGTTCACCCAGGGCGGCGATATACAGGTCTGGCGGTCGAACGCCAGCCGGCGTGTTCAAGGCGACGATTTCCGCCAGGCGGTCGAAACCGATGGCAAAGCCGATGGCCGGAACCTCGGGGCCGCCCAGGGACCCGACCAGCCCGTCGTAGCGCCCGCCGCCCGCAACGGCGCTCTGGGCGCCCAGTGCGCCGGTCTGGATCTCGAAGGCGGTGCGGGTATAGTAGTCCAGGCCGCGAACCAGCTGCTTGTCCACGTGGTAGGGAACGCCCAGCCGGGTCAGCATATCGGTGACCGTCGAAAAATGGCTGCTGCACGCGTCGCACAGGTAGTCGATGATGGCCGGGGCACCCTTCATGGCCTCCCTGCAGCCGGGAACCTTGCAGTCCATCACCCGCAGGGGGTTGCGGTCCTTCCTGCGCAAACAGTCGCTGCACAGGGCTGAAGCCGCCTCGGCAAGCAGGGCGGACAGGGCCTGTTTGAACCGGGGCCGGCAGGCCGGGCATCCCAATGAGTTGACGTGGGCCGTGGTGTCGGTCACGTTCAGTCGCTCGAACAGGGTGCGCAGCAGAAGAATCAGTTCCACATCCGCGTAAGGCGCCGCCACACCGAAAATTTCCGCATCGATCTGGTAGAACTGGCGGTAGCGTCCTTTCTGAGGACGTTCCCGGCGGAACATGGGGCCGATGGTGTAGAATTTGCGGACGGGGTCCTGGGCGTACATTTTGTGCTGGATATATGACCGGCAGATGGATGCGGTGGCCTCGGGACGCAGGGTCAGCTGATCACCTTTGCGGTCGGCAAAGGTGTACATCTCCTTTTCCACGATATCCGTGTCTTCGCCGATGCTGCGCGCGAACAGCTCGGTCTTCTCCATGATGGGAATGCGGATTTCCCGGTAGCCGAAATCTTCGAACAGGCCGATGGCGGTGCGTTCGATCAGCTGCCACAGCTCGGTTTCACCCGGCAGGATGTCCTTGAATCCTCTGATCAGTTGTATGTCTGGTTGGCTCATGGGTCAAACAATACCTTTCGGGCAGCCTGCAACCCCTTGATTCGGTGTCACTAAGGTCTGCCGGCGAACGTTTACACGTAAACCTGAACGTTTATCCCAGGCCTTCGCGGATAGTCAACATTATTTTGCCGCAAATGGAACGGTCTCATCGTCAATCGGCAAAATCGGCAAGGACGCAGGCCAGTAGCAGGGTGCGTTCGGAAAGGCTGGCTTTGAGCATGTATTCGTCGGCGCTGTGGTCCCCGCCGCCGACGGGCCCCATGCCGTCGAGCACCGGGATACCGGCCTGGGCGATCGTGTTGGCGTCGGAAACGCCCGGGCGATGCTCCGGGCTGAGGGCCAGGCCCAATCGCCCGGCGATTTTTTGGACGCGGGTATACAGGCGCCGGTTGGCATCACCGGCGGGCATGGGCGGTCGTCCGGAGATGATTTCCAGGACGGCGGCGGTGCCGGCCACGCGGGTATCGGCAACGATCCGCTCCAGGCGGGTTTTCAGCGCTTGGCCATCTTCAGGGCGGTTGAACCGGAAGTCCAGGCGGGCCTCGGCGCGTTCGGCAACGCTGTTGGGGCCGATGCCGCCGGTCACCGTCCCCACATTGGCCGAGATGCCCCTCGTCGGGTCGTTGAGCGCCTCGATGGCCAGGGTCTTGTGGGCCAATTCCAGGATGGCGCTGGCCTTGTCGGCCCCGGCAAAGGCGGCGTGGCCGGCCCGACCGGTGATGGAGAGCCTGGCGGAGAGGTTGCCCTTTCTCGACGTAACGACCTCACCGTTGAGTCCGCCGGCTTCGAGTACAAAGGCGCAGTCACTTTTCCCGGCCTCCCTGAGGATCAACGCCCGGGAGTTTCCGGAGCCGATCTCTTCATCGCCGTTAAGGATGAAAACCAGCGGGATGCGGCTTAACCGACCGACGGCACCAAGGGCCTTGAGGGCGTAAATCCCCGCTACCAGTCCCCCCTTCATGTCGATGACACCAGGACCGTAGGCCCGGGTGTCGTCTTCCCGATAACCGGTAAACGCCGTGTCCGCGGGAAAGACCGTATCCATATGGCCAACCAGCATCACCCCACCGGCGCCGGACGATCGGCAGGGGGTGCGAACAACCAGCTGGTTGCCGGTGGCATCCGTTTCGATCGCCTCGACGGCCAGGTCGCATCCGGCCAGTGCGCCGGCGACCACGCGGCCGACCGCATCAACGCCGCTCTTGTTATGACTGCCGCTGTTGATGAGGACCATTTTCTTCAACAGGGCGAACATCTGACCGTGGTGGTTTGCCAGATAGCTTCGCAGCAGATTGTCCATGGCGGTCTCGCTCCCGCTGGCTGGTGTCGGGGGTGGCATGATGGTCCGGATTAACAGCCCCGCCGGCAAATGGCAATCTTTTTGTAAATTGCCGACAATAAAGGCGTTGCGGCCATTTCGCATTGTTGACACGAGGGCTGATTTTGGATACCGTGATTGTTCTCCCACAACGGCTGAAAATCCATCACCATCAGGATGGCACCATGATCATTGGGCTGGATGTAGGCGGTACCCACACGGATGTGGTCCTTTTAGGACAAGAGGGGCTGGCGCGGCAGATCAAGGTCCCCACCAACCCGTCGGACCTGTTTGGCACCGTGCTCACGGGCCTGGAAAAGATCACCGAAGGCATCGATCCCGCCCGTATCAGCCGGGCGGTGCTATCCACCACCCTGGCGACCAACCGCATCGTGCAGGGCCGCATTCCCGAGGTGGGGATGATCGTTTCCGCCGGTCCGGGTATGGATCCCGAGCTGTTTCGAACCGGCCCGCACTATCACACGGTGACCGGGGCCATCGACCACCGGGGCAGACAGATCACGCCCATCGATGAGGATCAGGTGCTGAAGGTGGCCGACAGCCTGAAGGAAAACGGGATTCGATACGTGGGGGTGGTTTCCAAGTTTTCCGTCAGAAACCCTGCCCACGAGGTGGCGATCGGTGGACTGCTCGGCGATCGTTTCGAAAAGGTCTTCCTGGGCCACCGCATCGCGGGACAGCTCAATTTTCCGCGCCGCATCGCCACGACCTTTCTGAATGCCTCGGTCTACCCCGTTCACAAGGATTTTTTCGAGGCCGTGGTCAATTCACTGGCCAAAAAAGGTCTCGGCATGCCCATCCGCATCCTGAAACCCGATGGCGGGAACATGCGTTTCGATGCGTCCATCGACCATCCGGCCCAGACCATCCTGTCCGGGCCGGCGGCCAGCGTCATGGGCTCCGTGGCCTTTGCGCCCAAGGATGAAGCCTGCCTGGTGCTGGACATCGGCGGCACCACGACGGACATGGCGGTGCTGGTCAACGGCGTACCGCTGCTGGATCCGATGGGCATCAGTATCGGGGAACACAAGACGCTGATCCGATCCCTGGAAACGGTTTCCATCGGTGTCGGTGGAGACAGCGCCGTGCGGGTGGTGGACGGAAACATACATATCGGACCTGACCGCCTGGGAATGGCCATGGCCTACGGCGGGCCGGTGCCCACCCCCACGGACGCGATCGTTTTTCTGGGTATCGGAGATGGCGGCGATGCGGAAAAAGCCCGGGAGGCGATCCAGTCGGTGGCCCTAAGCCTGGGAACCGATCCCCAGGATGCGGCCAATCGGATTTTCGAGCAGGCCTGCCGGACGATTCTGGATGAAGCCGGTGCCATGATCGAGCGCATCAACGCCAAGCCAGTCTACACGGTCCACGAGTTGTGGGAGGGCTATCGCCTGCAGCCCCGACAGATTCTGGTGCTGGGCGGCCCGGCTCCCTGGTTTGCTGCGGGCCTGGCACGGTTGAGCGAGTGTCGGGTGACGGTGGTTCCCCGGTGGACAGTGGCCAATGCGATCGGCGCCGGTCTGGCCCGCACCACCTGTGAGGTGACCTTTTTTGCCGATACGGAGCGGGAAGTCGCCACCGCACCGGAAGAGAACTTCACCACCGTGATTCCGTCCACCTACACCAAGGATGATGCTATCGGCGCGACCCTGGATCTGCTTCGCCGCAAGGCCATCGCCCGGGGTGCCAATCCCGAGCACCTTGAACTGGAAGTCATCGAGGCCATGTCATTCAACATGGTCCGCGGATTCTATACCACCGGCAGGAACATCCGCGTTACGGCCCAGGTCAAACCCGGCCTGATCCACGGTTACGACCCCATTGCGGAAAAAATCTTGGACAGCAGTTCCACCTGAAAACGGAGCCCGCCATGCTGCGCGCCAAACATAAAACCGGCCTGGTCTTTTTTCCCGCTTTCGACTGGGCCATCAGCCCCACCCACCCGGAGCGGGAAGAGCGGCTGCTCTACACCCAGGATCAGGTGTTCGAAGAGGGCATCCTGGACATCGAGGGCATTGTCGAATACAAACCCGACCTGGTTACCAAAAAGGATGTCCAGCGGGTCCACTTTTGCGTGCCGGACCTATGGGCCGTGATGACCGAGTCCCATTTCATCAGCGCCGGCGGCGCCAAGACCATTGCCATGGCGGTGATGGACAAGCAGGTGGAGCGCGGTTTCGCCCTGGTACGGCCGCCGGGGCACCATGCCAACCGGGTGGTCCACGGTGCCAGAGGGTTCTGCAATGTCAATATCGAAGCCATCATGATCGAGTATATCCGCCAGGCCTACGGGGTCAACCGGGTGGCCATCGTGGACACCGACTGCCACCACGGCGACGGTACCCAGGATATTTACTGGCACGATCCGGACACCCTGTTCATCTCGATCCACCAGGACGGCCGCACCCTCTACCCCGGCTCGGGTTTTTTGAGCGAACTGGGCGGGCCCAATGCCGTGGGCCGCACCATCAATATTCCGCTGCCGCCCAATACTTCCGGGGAGGGGATCCTGCATGCCATCCGGGAGGTGGTGCTTCCCATTCTGAAGGAATTCCAGCCGGAGATTGTGGTCAATTCGGCCGGACAGGACAATCATTATTCGGATCCCATCACCAATATGAATTTTTCGGCCCAGGGATATGCAGCGCTGACGACCCTGCTCAAACCCGACATCGCCGTTCTGGAGGGCGGTTATGCCATCGAGGGGGCGCTGCCTTACGTGAATGCCGGCATTATCCTGGCCATGGCCGGCATGGACTACAGCCACCTTCAGGAGCCCGATTTCGACCCCGTGAAGGTGCGGCAGTCGCCGGAGGTGTCCCGCTGGGTGCACAAAACCTGCGACAAGGTGCTGGAAAACTGGCACCAGCGCCGGCACCTGGCCGAGGTCTACCGGGGTGATCACCAGCTCATGAGCCGGGCCCGCGATATCTACTACGATACCGACAACATTCATGAGCACCAGCAAGAGACCATCCGGGTTTGCGACAGATGCGGGGGCGCCCTGAAAATCGACTCCGCCGCGCAGGGCATGAAACATATCCTGGCGGTGCACATTCCGCGAAACGTCTGCGAGGGTTGCCGCCAACAGGGCTACCAATGGTTTGATTCGGCCGACACGAGCCAATACGACAAGATTTACCTTCAGGACCGTTCCGGAGATGTAATGAAAGAGAAGACCGAACCGTCCTAGTGCCCATCCATATCCACGAGACCTCATGCGTTTTTACCGACAGGCCGCCATTCGACCCAACCTGGAACGACGCGCCCGGATAGTCGAAGCCGTCCGCGCCTTTTTTGGCGCGGCGGGATTTCTGGAAATTGAAACGCCGATGCGCATCCCGGCACCGGCGCCGGAGATCCATATCGACGCCCAGGAAACGGGAGACTGGTTTTTGCAGACGTCGCCCGAACTATGCATGAAACGGCTGTTGGCCGCCGGTTATGAGAAAATATTCCAGATTTGCCGCTGTTTCCGCAAGGGAGAGCGCGGCGGCCGCCACGTGCCGGAAATGACCCTGCTGGAGTGGTATGCGGCAGGCATGAACTATCTGGACCTGATGAACCAGTGTGAGGCCTTGATCGGTTTTGTGGCCTCCCGCATCGACGCTGGCCACCGGCTCGTCTATCGGGGTCACACGGTTGACCTGACACCGCCCTGGGAGCGGCTGACCGTGGCCGGGGCGTTCGAGCGGTTCGGCGGGATGACGCCCGAGCAGGCGCTGGACAGGGGATGCTTTGACGAGATCATGGGCCTGGACATCGAGCCGCAGCTCGGAATCACGCGGCCGCTGTTTCTCTACGACTACCCGGCCCGCTGTGGCGCCCTGGCCCGGCTCAAGCCCACCGATAACTCGGTGGCCGAGCGTTTCGAACTTTATATCGCTGGCATGGAACTGTGCAACGCCTTTTCCGAACTCACCGACCCGCGGGAGCAGCGCGCCCGTTTCGACAACGATAACCGGGCCCGGAGGGCGGCCGGCAAAACGGTGTATCCCGTTGCCGAACCGTTTCTCCAGGCCCTGGAACACATGCCGCCGGCTGCCGGAAACGCGTTGGGACTCGACCGTCTGGTGATGCTTTTTACCGGCGCGGCATCAATCGACGAGGTGGTTGCATTTGTACCGGAAGAGCTATAGTGCCCGTCCATAAATGGCACCTCTCGGCCCAGGCCGGTGTTTTCCTTATTTTGACATCCTCGACGGTGTGCGGTTTTGCTTGCTTCGACATCTAAAAGCGGGTGCTGAGCTTTATGCGGTTCATTTTTTCAATGCGGCCTATTCCCAAGGCGATACCCATCGCCTCGCCTTTACGTTGAATCCGAGTTGGCCGGTTCCTTCGTTTGCCAAGCCGCATTTTTCTGGTTATCTTTGTCGACTCTGCCGATGATTACAATAAGGAGAAACGAATGAACGATCTAAAACGCACAGTGTTGCATGACTGCCACATCAGATCAGGTGCCCAGATGATGCCTTTCGGCGGCTGGGACATGCCGGTCATGTACAGCGGGGGGATCCTTGCCGAACACTTGGCCACCCGCAAGGGTGCCGGCCTGTTCGATGTCTCCCACATGGGTCGCTTTGTGTTTCGGGGTTCACGGGCGCTGGAATTTTTGCAGTATGCGCTGACCAACAACGCCGAGGCCCTGGATTCCCCCGACAGGGGTGCCCAGTACACACTGATCCCAACCGCAGCCGGCACGGCGGTGGACGATGCCTATCTCTACCGGTTCGAAGCGGATGAATATCTGCTGGTGGTCAATGCCGGCAACCGTGACAAGGACTGGCAGCACTTCCAGGAACTGCTGAAGCATTTCGACCAAGTGGAACTCATCGACCGCAGTGACGATCTGGCCATGGTCTCGCTGCAGGGGCCGGCATCCCGTTCGATGGTCTCTGCAATCATCGAGGCCGGGCGTTTGCCGGAACCGGCGAGAAACGCACTGAGCACGGTTACGATCAAAGGTTCCACGGTTTTACTGGCCCGCACCGGATACACCGGTGAACCGTTGGGCTTCGAGCTGTTCATACCCCGCCATGCGGCGGTTGCCGTGTGGGACCTGCTGGTGGAAAAAGGAGCGACCCCCGTGGGTCTGGGCGCCCGGGACACTCTCCGGCTGGAAGCGGCATTGCCCCTTTACGGCCATGAATTGGGCACGGATGCCGACGGCAATGAAATACCGATCTTTGCCTGCGCGCTGGCCAAGTTCGGCGTCAGTTTTTCTCCGCTGAAGGGCGATTTCATGGGGCGCCGGCCCCTGGCGCGCCAGCACGACGCGTTCCGGAAAATTCTCTTCAGGGATTTTTCGGCCATGTCCGATCTTCCCCGGATGATCCGGCCGCTGGTATTGGTCGGGCGCGGCATCGCCCGCCAGGGGGCTAAAATTTTTGACGGTGACCGGCTCGTGGGGACCATTACCAGCGGCACCATGGTGCCCTATTGGGAATTTGCCGGCCAAAGCGTCTATGCCGACCCCGGCGATACGAACCAGCGGCGTTCCATCTGCCTGGCCTATATCGACAGTGATATCCTCGACGAGGCCCCGCTGTCGGTTGAGATCCGCGGGAAACAGGTGGCGGCCATGGTGGTGCCCTATCACATGCGCAGCGAATCGCCACCGTATACCCGGCCCATTTTGTACGACCACGGTCGGGCACGAAAGGCCGTTGAATCGGATACCACCCAGGCCGATGCCCTGCGCCTGCTGGAGAAAGCCGCGGCCAACCACCGCTGGCGCCAGCGGTCGTGCATCAACCTGATCCCCTCGGAGATGACCGCCTCTCCCCTGGTGCGCATGCTTTCCATCACGGATCCGTCATTCCGCTACGCCGAGCACCGCAAGCTGAAAGCCTACTACGATGCCGATGTGTTCTACTACCAGGGCTGCGATTTCATCGATGAGGTGGAAGCGCTGCTGGTCGAGGAAATGAAGCGCTATTTCGGGTGTGCCGAGGTGGAGACCCGGGTGATCAGCGGGCAGATGGCCAACACGGCCGTATACAGCGCCATGCTGGACTACATCAACCGGGCCGACCGCAAGGTCGAACCCCGGCGGATGCGCAAGGTGATGAACAACCACATCGGCAAGGGCGGCCATCTCAGCGCGCAACCCATGGGTGCCCTCAGGGATTTCGTGGCCCGGGATCCTGCCGCGGAACGGCCGGCGGTGATCAACTTCCCGGTCCTGGCGGACAATCCCTTTCGCATCGACGTGCCGGCCACGCTGAAGCTGATCGACCGGCATCGGCCCGAGTTGATTATCTTCGGCAAGAGCATGGTCATCAGCAGGGAACCGGTCGCGCAAGTCCGGGCCTTTCTGGACCAGCAGGGCATCGACGCGGTGGTGATGTACGACATGGCCCATGTGCTGGGACTGGTGGGCCCGCATTTCCAGGACCCGTTCAAGGAGGGCGCCGACCTGGTCACCGGTTCGACGCACAAGACTTTTTTTGGCACCCAGAGGGGGGTGGTGGCCAGTCGCTATGAAGCGACCGATGAGCGTTATGCCCTCTGGGAGGCCATCGAGCGGCGAACATTTCCAGGATCGGTGTCCAACCACCACCTGGGGACCCTGGTGGGGCTCCTGCTGGCCACCTATGAGATGAACCATTTCAGGGACGAATACCAGTCTGCCGTCATATCGAATGCAAAGGCCTTCGCACGGGCGCTCAGCGATTGCGGCCTGCATGTGGCCGGTGACCCGGCCGAAGACTTCACCGAAACCCACCAGGTGCTGGTGGATGTCGGGTATGCCAGCGGGCCGCAGATCGCCCGGCGGCTGGAAGCCAACAACATTATCTGCAACTACCAGGCGGGGCCCGAAGACGAGAGCTTCTCCGCTTCCGGTATGCTGCGCATGGGGGTGTCGGAAATGACCCGCTTCGGAATGGGCCCCGAAGGATTCCAACAGCTGGCCCAATTGATGCGGGATGTCGTTAAGGATGACAGGCAGGTAACGGAAGAGGTGACCCGGCTGCGAGAGCAATTTCTGGACATCCGGTTTTGTTTTGACGCCGATGCGTTTGATGAACAGATGAAAAAGCTGATGGAGATGGTGATATAACGATCAATCCCGACGATTGATTACTGTTCAGATCTCACTGCCTTTTTTTTAGGTATGGAAAAGGACAACGAATCATCGCATTCTCAAGGCAGGTGAGAACCCTTTAAAAAGAAGAAAGCAGGCCGCGTGCGGCCTGCTTTCTTCTTTCCCACATCAGCGAAAAGAAGCGAAACTATTTACCTATCGCCTTTAAGGAAATTCCTGATTTTGTTTTACGGACGGCAAACTTGCTGCCTTGTGCAAAACCCATTTCATCAATCATCGATTTTGGAATGACGACGCTGCCGCGTTTGCTTACCAGAACTTCTTTAGCCGTATTGGTTTTTACTTTTTTGCGCCCGGACTTGATTTCCGGTGCTTTGCCGGTTTTCATCAACGCGTCCAGATAATGCGCTTTGAATTGTGCGGCGGTATTGAATTTAAATTCCTTCATGATTTCCTGCTGATGCTTTCCACTTTCGACCATCTTGATTAACTTGGCACCATCGACTTTCTTTTTTGCTGGCATCTGAATCTCCTTTTTTAGTTAAGTTCGATGAATGATAAAGCATCGAAAATAATAGTTGCAACGATGAAAAATAAATCAAGTGAAAAGTAATAAATATTTTTTATATTTGACATGAAAGCAACGAAACAATCAACCTTTTTTTCAAAATGGTAAGCTTCAAGATACCCCTTTTCGGTTTTTTAAAGGGATTTTTCAGGAAAATTAAAAACCAGATTTTATTAGTTGGACTGAATGATTGTAAACGTTTGATTCTCACAAATGTTACTGATGAGCCGGGTCGGGTTATCGACATAGCCATGGGTTCAACTTCGATTGATGAAGGCTTTTGATGAACAGGAAGCTGATACATTGTTTCCCTAAAACGCTTGACATGGGTAAGAACGTTCAATGGGAAACTAAGGCTCTGTCGGATCCATGCAACCCAAGAATGAACGGTTTGATTCCATGTTGCTGTCAGCCTGCGAACCGCGTCTATGGATGACCGAAACAGGCAGGTATGGTTTTCGCGACAATCATGCTTACTTTATTTTCAGATGAGGTTCTAATATCGATATTGCAGAGTGTGGAGGTGAATCATGAGCCAGGCAACTAAAAATGACAGAGAAAGCTGTAAGGCAAGCTGCGATTCCGCCTATCGTGCGTGCATGCAAAGCAGGGAACACGAGTCGGTTTGCCAGATGAAAAACAGCCAGTGTGCATGCGGGTGTAAAATCGCCTGAAACACGAGGACCGGAAATATCTCAGACAGACCTATAAGCAGATGGCCCCGGATTCCCGGGGCCATCTTTTTTTGTTGTCAACCTTTCGACAACCCATCCAAAAAGCGATTGCGTATTCATGGCGGTGGTGACGCACCGGATCGACATTCTCTTGTCATGCACGCTACCGCCGATTTCTCACCGGTTCTCGACCTACTTGAACTGATCTTCTTCGGTGCTGCCGGACATGGCGCCCACCGAGGAATCCCCGCTGCTGATGGTGTCGATCAACCGGTCAAAATAGCCGGCCCCCACGAATTTCTGGTGGGTGGTGGCCATGTATCCGTCCTCCTTACCGAAGCGGAATTCCTCTTCCTGGAACCGGGAGTAGGCCAGCATGCCATGTTTGCGGTAGTTCATGGCCAGGTCGAACATGCCCAGGTTCAGGGCGTGGAACCCGGCCAGGGTGACAAATTGGAACTTGTAGCCCATGGCTCCCAGTTCACGCTGAAAGGTGGCGATGGTCGCATCGTCCAGGTTGGCTTTCCAGTTGAACGACGGTGAGCAGTTGTAGGCCAGCAGCTTGCCGGGAAACTTCTCGTGAATCCCTTCGGCAAAGCGCCTGGCCTGGTCGATGTCCGGCTTGGACGTCTCGCACCAGACCATGTCGGCATAAGGAGCGTAGGCCAGACCGCGGGCGATGGCCGATTCCACACCATTTTTGACGTAGAAGAAACCTTCGCTGGAGCGGGGTTGGTCGAGAATAAACGGCCGGTCCCGCTCGTCGATGTCGCTGGTGACCAGCTTGGCGGCATCGGCGTCCGTTCGTGCCACGAGGATGGTCGGCACGCCGCAGACGTCAGCGGACAACCGGGCCGCCACCAGCTTGGCCACCGCCTCCTGGGTCGGAACCAGCACCTTGCCGCCCATGTGTCCGCATTTTTTGGCCGAGGAGAGCTGGTCCTCGAAATGCACCCCGGCTGCGCCGGCTTCGATCATCTGTTTCATCAGTTCGAAGGCGTTGAGCGGGCCGCCGAACCCGGCCTCGGCATCGGCGACAATAGGGGCGAACCAATAGGGGCCGGTCTTCCTTCCGTCCAGCACCTGGATCTGGTCGGCCCGCCGCAGGGCGTTGTTGATGCGCTGGACCACCGCCGGGACGCTGTTGGACGGGTACAGGCTCTGATCCGGGTACATCTCGCCGGCCAGGTTGGCGTCCGCGGCCACCTGCCAGCCGCTCAGGTAGATGGCCTTGAGACCGGCCTCGACCTGCTGAACCGCCTGGTTGCCTGTCAGTGCGCCCAACGCCGGCACGTAGTCTTCATGGTTGATCAGGTACCAGAGGCGCTTGGCGCCGATGGTTGCAAAGGTGTAAGCGATGGTCAGGTTGCCGCGCAGCTTCAGCACATCTTCGGCCGAGTAGGGGCGAACGATGCCCTTCCAGCGCGGATCACCGGCCCAGTGGGCCTCCAGCTCCTCCCGTTCGTCGGCCACCACTTCGTGACAGGTCAATCGTTGGCAGATCTCTTCGGCTTTCTCTTCAATGGTTTTCATCTTGCCTCTCCTGATTTGAGGGGTCCAACAGAAAAATTGCTTATTCTGGACCGTCGGTTTTTTCCGCGACCCCGGGTGAATGGATGGGTTCGTTCTGGGTGCGCGGATCAGCCCTCTAAATGATCGTAGGCCTTCAAGGTCAAGAACTCGGCCAGGCTGTCGGCGGCGATGATGTCGTCGAACACGGTTGCAGCGTGTTCGTAGCTGACTTGCCGAAAGTGCGTATCGCCCACCTCGGCCCTGATCTTCTCCATTTCCTCTTTCATCATCGAACGAAACAGGTCCAGGGTGACCTTTCTGCCGTCGTCGAGCACCGCGTCGGCATGGTTGATCCATTGCCACAACTGAGCCCGTGAAATTTCGGCCGTGGCCGCGTCCTCCATGAGATTGTATAGGGGTACGCACCCCAGACCCGAGAGCCAGTTGGCCATGTATTGGATCCCCACGCTGATGTTGGTGCGCATGCCCTGCTCGGTGATGGTTCCGGCAGGCACTTTCAGCAAATCGGCGGCCGTAACGTGGACGTCTTCTCGCAACCGGTCGATCTGGCTGGGTGCGGGCATGGCCTTGTCGAACTCCTCCATGGCGATGGAAACCAGGCCCGGATGAGCCACCCAGGTGCCGTCGTGACCGTCGGTGGCTTCCCGGGTCTTGTCTGCCCGGACTTTTTCCAACGCCTCGCGGTTTTTCTCCGGGTCGCTTTTGATGGGGATCTGTGCGGCCATGCCGCCGACGGCATAGGCCCCGCGGCGGTGGCAGGTCTGGATCGCCAGCAGCGAGTAAGAACGCATGCAGTGGCGGGTCATGGTGATCTGGGCGCGGTCGGGGAACAGATAGCCGGGAACGTTCTTGAACCGTTTGATGAAACTGAAGATATAGTCCCATCGACCGCAGTTCAGTCCGGCGATGTGATCCTTGAGTTCATAGAGGATCTCATCCATCTCGAAGGCGGCCATGATCGTTTCGATGAGCACCGTTGCCTTGATGGTGCCCGTCGGGATGTTCAGCGCCTCCTGGGCGGCGACGAAGACGTCGTTCCACAGCCGCGCTTCCAGGTGGCTCTCCATCTTGGGCAGATAGAAGTATGGGCCGCTGCCGTTTGCCAAAAGGGTCTTGGCATTGTGGAAGAAGAAAAGCCCGAAATCGAACAGGCTTCCCGAAATGGGCTGCCCGTCAACCCGAACATGCTTTTCCACCAGATGCCAGCCGCGGGGGCGGACGATGAGGGTGGCGGTCCTGTCATTCAGACGGTAGGTTTTGCCTTCCGGCGAGGTAAAGTCGATGGTCCGGTTGACGGCGTCGCGGAGATTGATCTGTCCGTCGATGGTGTTCGTCCAGGTGGGGCTGTGGCTGTCTTCGAAATCGGCCATGTAGGTCTTTGCCCCCGAATTGAGCGCATTGATGACCATCTTCCGGTCCACCGGGCCGGTAATTTCCACCCGGCGGTCCGAAAGGTCGTCGGGCACCGGGGCAACGGTCCAGTCTCCATCCCGGACAGGCTTCGTATCCGGCAGGAAATCCGGCAGGTTTCCGGCGTCAATATCGGCCTGAACCTTCTCCCGGCGGGCGATCAACTCCCGCCGGCGGGTGTCGAACCGACGGGCGAGCGTACTCACAAAGCTCAGGGCTTCGGGTGTCAGGATAGTGCCGAACGCGTCGGAGACCGGTGCGTTGATGGTGACGCCATCTGGAATACGGGTGTTGTTCATCTGTTTCCTCCTTTTTGGATTGCCGGTAGGATGCCATTCAGTCTCTAACGGCGTCCCTCCCGGTGGCGCGATAGTGCACGCGGTCGGGGTTGAGTCAGTCAATTGAAGAAACGGCGATGCCGGTTGGCACGCCGGCAGTTGGTCGAGCAGGGTATTGTCAGTTGTTCTCGGTACCGGCAGCCCGGTTCACCATTCGGCGGTCAAGCGGTGTTTATAGGTGGCGGATGAGCATTTAAAGCCGAATGATAACACGGACTGCGCAAGCGCAATGAGTTCGTCGACAGCTTGCCCACGGGAAACCTGGACAACGATAAAGATAATGCTGCGTGGTGCAATGTAAACCCGATGTAGGGTAATGCCGCCCCGGACCGATTGTTGAAAAACATCTCGAGCGCAGGCAAGGCAAAGTCCGGTGAAAAAGTGCAGTTCACCGTCGAGCGATGCGCATGTTCATTCGAATGCGAACACCGTACGGCCAGGCGCAATTGTTTATCAACAGCTGTTAAAGCCGGTAGCGGGGGTGATAAGGACGGACATGTCGGATGTGCCCTGAACGGATTTCATCCTGAGCCTTTATCCAGAAGTCCGGTGCCAGCAGGTCGGCGTGCTGGCTTAAAAAAAGGTCCCGATGTCTGGGTGAGAGCCCCAGAAACCGGGAAAACTCCTCGGGAAATACATCTTCCTCCCCCACGGTATACCAGGGTTCATCGGCCATTTCTTCCATATATGACCGGGCTTGGGGGATTTCCCTGAATCGGCAGGCGGTCAGCGGCACGATCTCATCGTAGTCGTAAAACACCACTCGCCCATGGCGTGTCACGCCGAAGTTCTTGAGCAGCAAGTCGCCGGGAAAGATGTTGGCGAAGGCCAGATCCTTGATCGCATTGCCGAAGTCCACCACCGCCGCTTCGCTCTTATTTCTGGTCTGCACCTTCAGGTAGATGTCGAGCGGGGTCACCCGGCGCTCCAGGTAGGCATGGTCGATGATCACGCGATCGTCTACCAGGTGAACGGTCTGACCGGCTTCGGCAGTGAGATGATCGATCAGGTCGTCGGAAAACCAGCAGCGGTCGAAAGAGAGGTGTTCGAAGGTGTGGGCCTCGATGAGTCGTCCCACCCGGTAGTGGTTGAACACGAAGTCGTATTGTTCGATGACTTTGTTTCGTGTGGTTTTCTTGGGGGTCTCGAAGCGGTCCCGGATCAGTTTGACCACCATTTCGTGGTCGGCCATGTCAAACACCACCATGACCATGCCCCGCTTGCCCGGCGATATGCGGAACCCTCCGTCCGTGCACTCTGCCGTGTGCCGGCAAACGTCCCGGTAAAGCACCGTCTTGCCGTGCTTGAAATAGCCGATGGCCGAATAAATCTCGGCTTCGGGCTTGGCAGGCATGATCGACTTGAGAAATCCGACCAGTTCGCAAAGCCTTTCCACCGTCACGTGAAAAGCCGAGCGGGTGTAGGAAAAGACGATGCTCAGACCGTCCGTGTCCAACACCAGGGCGTCCAGCACCACACCATTCGATTCGTTAAGCAGCGCCATTGCCAGCGGGATAAGCGAATCGCCCGCCACCGCGCGTCCGATGAGATAAGCGCCCTGGCCGCGGTAGAAGATGTGGCGAATCATTTCGATACGAACCGGCTGGTCGCGGGCGTTCGTTTTGCTCAATCGTTCTTCCACGCGTTCTACGATCCGGGGCAGAACGGTTTCAAGGGATGTACGGTCAAGTTCGAGGTCGCCGTAATCGGACAGGATCTGTCGGATCACCGGCCCAATGCCCCCCGCCAGCACATAGGTTCTGAAAACAGACTCCGTCGGGCATGGCCTTGTCGGCTGGTATTCATCGTGGACGAACTCGATCTGGCGATTCACACCGACAGTGCCGAAAATGCGCCGGGTGACCGAGTTGAAAAAAGTCTCGGCCAGTTCCCGGTCATCCATGCCGGTGATGCGGCCGGCGTAGTCGGTTTTGGCGGCGGACCATAAAGCCTCATCGGCGATGCGGTCTTTGAGCAGGTTGCGGACGTCGGTTTCTGTCTGGTCGACGATCATCGCGTAAAGGTTCAGCCGCTCCGTGGTGTCGGCCTGGACCCGTTTCCACTGGCGGTTCATGAATCGTCCGGGTGCGCGCAGCGTAATCCGGCGAAAACGATCCTCATAGTCGCCAAACCGCTCATGGATGCAGCTGGAACAGTTTTGTGCCATTGGTTCGATGGTCATACAGAAACCTCTGGAGTTCCCTTTCTCATTCAAGCGACGGGTGGGTAGGCTGTCGATGGCTGACCGGTTTCCAGACCTTGATGGGATGCTAAAAGGCCACATTTCGCGTGGCTCCTCGTGACGGGACGGGTCCATCCCTGTTCGATACGGGAAAACTCCCGCTTTTCTCGGGGATGACAACCACGAAGGATGTCGGCCGATTAGCGGATCGGTCCGGTCCGATCGAGAAAATAACTGATCAGGCGCGGAATTGCAAATCAGACTTTAAAGCGGCCGACCAGGTCCCGGAGTTTGTCAGCCAGAGCGGAAAGTTCCTCGGAATTGAGGTTGACCTGGCTGCTGGAGCTGGCAATCTCCTGGACCGATATGTTCACCTGGGTGATGTCATCGGCGATGGTGCCGGCTACCGTTGAGCTCTGATTGACGTTTTCGTTTACATTCTGAATGCCCTGTGAGGCCTGGGACACGTTGTTGGCGATTTCCTGGCTGGTGGCGGCCTGTTCTTCCACCGCCGTGGCGATGGTGGACACAATCTCGTTGACCTCGTGGATCACGCCGGAGATCTCCTCGATCTGGACCACGGTATCGGCCGTAGAGCCTTGAATGCTTCCGATACGGTTTTTAATTTCCAGGGTTGCCGCTGCGGTTTGTCTGGCCAGTTCCTTGATCTCGTTGGCCACCACGGCAAATCCTTTGCCGGCTTCTCCGGCACGGGCCGCTTCGATGGTGGCATTGAGGGCCAGCAGGTTGGTCTGCTCCGAAATCTCGGTGATCACTTCGGTGACTTTGCTGATTTCGTTGGCCGCATGACCCAGCTCATCCACCTTGGCGGAGGCACTGCCGGCTTTGCTGACCGCAGACTCGGTGATTACTCGGGCCTTTTCCGAATTCTGGGCGATTTCGTTGACCGTAGCCGTCATCTCTTCGGTTGCCGAGGCCACCATATGGACATTGGTGGCGGCCTGTTCGCTGGCGGCGGCCACGCTTTGCATATTGGTGCTCATCGCTTCCGACGCGGCAGCCACCTGCCCCGACCGTTGGGACATGTTCTCGACCCCTTCGGTCATCTGCCCCGCAATGGCGGACAGGCTGGAGGAGGCATCGTTCAATGTTTTGGCATCTGCGGCGATCTGGCGAATGATACCCTGGAGTTTTTCCATGAAGGTGTTGAACCAGGTGGCCATCTCGCCCATTTCGTCCCGGGTGTCCACCGGCAGCCGCCTGGTGAGGTCGCCTTCACCCTCGGCGATGTCCTTGAGCATCACCACGGTGCCATTGATGGGCTTGACGATAAGGGCGGTTACCCCCAGGGCCAGCCCGGCAACAGCCAGGATGACCACCAGAATCACCACCAGCATGGTGTTGCGCAGGGAATCGACGGCACCGAAGACCTCGTCGGTGCTTGCTGTGGTGATCAGGCCCCAGTTGAGCCCGCTGACGGTGATCGGGTCGTAGCGGACAAATTCCTTTGCGCCGGTGCTGCCGATCTTGACGGCCGATCCGGATTGGCCGTCCAGTGCCAGTTGGATGTACGCATCGGATTTGGCGTCACCGATCTTGCCTGTTTTTACCACCCGGTCGCTGCGCAGGCTGGGTTTGCCGTTCAGTTTGCCGATGAGATAGCTTTCACCGGTCTCGCCCATACCGCTGCGCTGCTGGACGATGGCATTGAGTTGATCGGCGGACAGACGGACGGCCACGTTGCCGACCACACTGCCGCTTTCGTTTTTCATCCGGGCCATCATGAACGCGGCCATGGCCCCGTCAGACTGTCCATACGCGGCAAAATCACCGATGACCACGTCGTCGTCGCCGGCTTTTTCCATGGCCTGGAGAGCCGTGTTCAAGCTGGACTCGGCCAGTTCACTGTTGACGATGTTCATGCCCAGGTCTGATCCTTTGGCGGCCGAATAGACGATGTTGCCATCGGGTGAAATCAGGAACAGGTCGAAAAAGCCGTTGTCAGCCACAATATCTTTGATACGGGGCTCCTTGAACTCAACAATGATTCGCCAGTCATCGTTGTCCACCGAGTTGTCGTTCTCTTCGTAGGCGTTGTTGAAAGACGCGAGGCATTGGTGCAGGAATGGATCATCCTTGATCACATTTACGGCGGTGCGCACACGCGCGAAGTAGTCCTCGATATGGTTGCGCTTGGTTTCCTGAACCGCGGTGAATTTGGCCACCGCCTCATCCTGCAATGCCTGGCTGGCCTTGTTGATGGCGATGAAGGCAACCAGCCCGAGCGGAATCAGGCTGACAACGAGAAAGGTTGCTATCAGCTTGACCTTGATTTTAAATTTGTTGAGCATGACCCCGTGTCCTTTGTGATGTTTAAGAAGAGTTAATTGTCGAACGTGTCATTCCTGTAACGGTTCGAAGGCGAAAAACGGGCCTTTAAGCGCTGAATGGCATCGTAGTCTTCTTATCGCACCGATGTGGCTAAACTTTAGCGGCAGTGTGGTCTGTCGACGGTAGTAACGGCTGTTGTCCGGTGGGGTAAACAAAACGCCCGTTGTTGCCAACAACGGGCGTTTTGCTTACAGGGGTGGTTTTTTGAACTACTTGATCGGGGCAGGGCTGCAAAGGTGGGCTTTTTCCATCGCCACGCGGCCGCATCCATCACAGACATATTTCATTTGTGCCAGTTTGTCCCTGCAGACATGCTTGGGATCGACTTCGGCTGCGCCGCAGAAACTGCATTTTTCTTTATCTCCGCAAGGATTGCACAGGTGTCCCGGTGATTCGGCAATGGCGCCGCAACTCTTACATGTATAGGCCATAATGTCTCTCCTTGTTTGATTGGGTGGACGATCGCTAAAAATGATGCCAGATCGGACAATGTCAAACCGCAAGGCCTCCGGACAAGATCGGCCGGTGCACCAGAAGACACACCGATTCAGATTGGGGCAAGGCGATTCGGACATACCGGGTGGCCGCCGTCGCCGATGCGTTGCTTCAATCGTCGTGGTGCACCCGGTTTTTTCTTGAGTAACCGCCCTAGCCGGCCGAATTATGAATCCATTGCCGGCGGTGGTCGGCAGTCGGCAAAAAAGCATTTCCGTTGACATGCCAGGTGCTTTTCGTATGATGCACGCTCCTGCGCGTTCAACTATCGATCGCCAGGCGTACCATTGGTGCAGGCATCATAGGCAGTCCGGGCCATGGTCCGACAGATTAAGGGAACGTGAATGATCTATTTCGTTTTAGGGTTGATCGGGGCCGTCGTGGGGAGCATTTATCTCTATGGCCGGGGTGACTTTCTGCTGGGCGGTGTAATGGGGTTGTTGGCAGCGGCGGTGATCAACCAACGGAACGGGCTCCTCGCGTTGAAAATCCGCCTGGCTGCCATGGAGACCCAGCTCGCCGGTTTGCTTGCCGGGGAGAGAGCTGCCGGCGCGGCCTCATCCGCCGAGGCGTCGACGTCGGCTCAATCGGCCGGCACCGGCTTCGGCGGCGACCCATCCGGGCCGGAAGAAGAACCCCCGTTGGCTGCTTCAGTCGAGACGGCGACGGTAACCGCGCCGTCTCTGCAACCGACCGCCGAGATTCCCTCCCTGGAGTTGGAATTGTCAGACGCCGCCATCGCCGATCTTGCCCCGCCGCCGACACTGCCGATGCCGGATCAGCCGTCACAGCCGTCGGGTGGTCTGGGTGACTCGGTCAAAGAATTTCTCTTCGGCGGCAACCTCATGGTTCGGGTGGGGGTGGTGGTGCTGCTGTTCGGTTTCGCCTTTCTGGTGAAATACGCTGCCGCCCGGGACCTGGTGCCGCTGGAGATTCGCCTGGCGGCCGCATTTGCCGCCGGCATCGGGTTGCTGCTTTTAGGCTGGCGGCTGCGCATCCGACGATTCGGCTATGCCGTGGCCCTTCAGGGCGGCGGCATCGGGGTGATGTACCTGACCCTGTTTGCCTCCGCCCGGCTCTTTCACATGGTGCCCATGACGCTCACCTTCGGGGTGATGGTGGGCCTGGTGGTTTTTTCCGGCACCCTGGCGGTGCTGCAGAATGCCGCCGCCATGGCCGTGCTGGGGGCGGCCGGCGGGTTCATGGCCCCGGTGCTGCTTTCCACGGGCACGGGCAGCCACGTGATGCTCTTCTCCTACTACGCTCTGCTCAATGCCGGCATCTTCGGCATCGCCTGGTTCAAGGCATGGCGATGGCTTAACTTGCTGGGCTTCATCTTTACCTTCGGTATCGGTTCCGCCTGGGGATTGCAGTACTACCGGCCGCATCATTTTTCCACCACCGAGCCGTTTCTGATTCTTTTTTTCACCTTTTATCTGGCTATTTCCGTGCTTTTCGCTCTGCGGCAGCCTCCTCGCCTGAAGGGGCTGGTGGACGGCACCCTGGTGTTCGGCATGCCCCTGGTGGTGTTCAGCCTGCAAACCGGGCTGGTGAGGAATATCGAATACGGGCTGGCCTTCAGTGCCGTGGTCATGGGGCTGGTCTACATCGGCCTGGCCAGCGCCTTGTGGCGGGACCGGGATCAGGGGTTGAGCGCACTGGTGGAGGCCTTTCTCGCCCTGGGGGTGATCTTCGGCAGCCTGGCCATTCCGCTGGCGCTATCCGGCAGCTGGACGGCGGTGGCCTGGAGCCTGGAAGGTGCGGGACTGATTTGGGTGGGCGTGCGTCAGAACCGCTGGACCGCCCGAACTTTCGGGCTGCTGCTTCAAATCGGATCCGGAGCCCTGTTCCTGCTCGACAGCCATGGTGTGGTGAGCGAGATGGCCGTCTTCAGCAGTCGCTTTCCGGGCGGCATGGTGGTGGGTGTGGCAGGCCTGTTTTCCGCCTTTTTCATGGAGCGACATGCGGCGCGACTGCACCGGCTGGAGCGGCCCTTTGCCGCCGCCATTTTGGTTTGGGGGCTGCTCTGGTGGTTCGGTACGGGGCTGGAGGAGATCGACCGCCAGCTGAGCCGTCGCCATGAACGGGTCGGCTCGATGGCCTTTATCTCTCTTTGCGCCATGGCCATGGGATGCCTTTTTCAGCGGCTGGATTGGAAAGGGTTGCGCTGGCCGGCCATGGGGCTGCTGCCCGTCATGGTGCTGGCGGTGGCGGCGATTGCCGATCAATATTCCCTCGCGCATCCTTTTCAGGGGTGGTGGCTTGTCGTTTGGCCGATGACCGTTGCGATCCATTTTTACCTGCTGCGCTGCATGGAAACTGACTGGAGTGAGAAAATATCAGTTGGCTGGCACGTCGCGGGGGCGCTGCTGGTCACCCTGCTGCTGGGCTGGGAAGCCGGATGGCTGCTGGATCAGTTGGCCCGTGGTGGGCGCGTCTGGGCATTTATTGCCTGGGGGGCTGCTCCGGCTGTCGTCGTCGTTGGGCTGATGCGGTTCAGCAACCGGATCGTCTGGCCCTTCGACCCCTGGCAGACGGCCTACCGGGGATGGCTGCCGTCCCTGCTGGTGTTCGGGCTGATGATATGGACGATGATGGGCCTTGCCTTGAGCGGCAATCCCAGACCGCTGCCCTACCTGCCGCTGCTCAACCCGTTGGACCTGGTCCAGATCTTCGTTTTTCTGGTCACCGTCAAATGGGTGCTGTGGATGAAACGTGAACCGGTTGCCCCGGCAGCAGACCTATCGCCGGCGGTGTTGTGGGGGGTACCGGCAGCCGGGGTTTTCCTCTGGCTGACCGCCGTTGTGGCGCGTACTGTCCACCACCTGACCGACGTGCGTTATGACGTGGATGCCATGTTTCGATCCGACCTGTTCCACGCGGCAATCGCCGTGCTGTGGGGGCTCTTGGCGTTAGGATGCATGATCGCCGCCAGTCGCCTGAAGCGCCGGTCGGTATGGTTCACCGGCACCGGCCTGCTGGCGGTGGTGCTCGTCAAGTTGTTCCTGGTAGACCTGTCAGGTTCGGGCACCGTCTCCCGAATTGTTTCATTTCTGGCAGTGGGCGGCCTGATGCTGGTGATCGGTTTTTTTACCCCTTTACCTCCCGCTGAATCGGAAGGAGAGAGCCGATGAAAAAATGGCTGTGGTTGGTGCTGCTGGCAGGTTACCTGCCTTCCGTATCGTTGGCGGAACCCACCCCGGACGATTTTGCCTACGGGATAAAGATCGACGTGCCCGCCGGTACGGCCGTTGGCGCCATGAGTGTGCCGGAGCAGGTCTACGCAAGTGCCTATCGAAGGGATCTGGGAGACATCCGGGTATTCAATGCCGACGGAGAACCGGTGCCGCACATGATCCGGTATGCACAGACCCAGCCGGCTGATGCGCCCTGGCGGCCCTTGGCCTTTTTCCCGCTTCCCCAAGAAGCGCCACCGGCGGCCGGCGGGTATCGGGTCTATGTGCGCACCGGACCGGACGGTGCGGTGGTGAGCGTGGATCCCCAGTCGTTCGATGCACCGACGGAACCCGCTCGCTCGTACCTGATCGATCTGAGCCGCGTCGGACGCGGTCTGGCTCAGCTGCGGCTGGAATGGCGAGGGGGCGAAACCGGTCTGATGTCCACCCTGGCCGTGGATGCCAGTGACGACCTGGTCGCCTGGACAAGCATTCAGCAGCGGGCGGCGATCTCGGACATCCGGTACGCCGGCCGCCGGCTGCTCAGCAATATCCTCACCTTGACTCCCAACGCGCAACGCTACCTGCGTTTGCGCCAGCTGGATTCAGGGCCGGCGGTTTCCCTGGTCCGCATCGACGGCAGGGTGCAGCCGGAAGGCCGGACGGCCATTCGTGTTTTCTTGAAGATCGACGGGCAGCCTGTCCCCGGATCGCCGGGCGTATTCGAGTACCACGGCACCGGTGCCTTTCCGGTGGACCGGGTCAATCTCATCTTCGACCAGGCCAACAGCATGGCGGAGGCGGAACTCGAATCCCGCAGCGATTCCAAGGCGGCCTGGACCCGGCGCGCCAAGGGCCTGTTTTACCGCATCGATGTGGACGACACCCCCATGACCAGCGCCCCGCAGGCCGTACCCATCTCCACGGACCGCTACTGGCGCCTCACCGTTGACGCCAGCGACAGCACCATCGGCAGCGCCGTTCCCCGGCTGGAGGTCGGCTACCGCCCCCACGACCTGTTCTTCGTTGCCCGGGGCAGCAGCCCCTTTACCCTGGCTTTCGGCAGCGCTGCCGTTGAGCCGCTCACGGTAAACGTGGCCGCCCTCTTCGACGGCATCGGCCGGCATCGTGAAAATGGTTTCGAGCGCTGGGTAATGCCCCACGGCTCACCTTTGGTGCTGGGCGGTCCGCAGCGGCTGTCGCCGATGCCGAAACCGCTGCCGATGCGCCGGATCATCCTTTGGTCGGTCCTGCTGGCCGGTGTGCTGGTGGTGGCCGGCATGGCCTTGCGGTTGGCCCGGCGGTTGAAGGGATGAGCAGCCGGCCGGCTGGTGAGTTCATAGCTTAAATCTGCAGGTGGAAGGCTCAAAGATAGAGGCGGAAGGCCGCTTGACCGGTTTGCCTGGACTCAGCCAATTCGTTTTTCTATTGACTTTCAGGCTGGGGTCATAAGAGATTGCCTGCTTAATGCTGAACGTTTGCGATGAATAGCGAGCCCAACACCTATCAGGAACGGATAAGACAGGAACAAACAAGCGATGAGACAGGTCAACATTGCCATTTTAGGCTGCGGCACGGTGGGTACGGGCGTGGCCCGGCTACTGCTGCAAAACGGGGATATCATCCGGGACCGCATCGGATGTGCGCTCAATCTGAAATATGTGGCTGACATCGACACGGACAGGGAGCGGGGCCTCACCTTGCCACCCGGCGTGATGATTCCGGATGCGGCCACGGCCATCGCCGATCCTGCTGTCGATATCGTCGTGGAGACCATCGGCGGTGAGGGCATTGCCAAACAATTGATTCTGGATGCCATTGGCAAGGGCAAGCATGTGGTGACCGCCAACAAGGCCCTGCTGGCCAAGCATGGCAATGCGATTATCGCCGCCGCCGGCGAGCACGGCGTCGACCTGGCCTACGAGGCCAGTGTGGGCGGTTGCATGCCCATCATCAAGACCGTGAGAGAATCCCTGGTGGGCAACCGGATCAACGCCATGATCGGCATTCTCAACGGCACCTGCAATTACATCCTTTCCAAGATCACCGACGAGGGGATGGTCTTCCAAGCCGCCCTGGCCGAGGCCCAAGCCAAAGGGTATGCCGAGGCCGATCCGACGCTTGACGTCGAGGGGCAGGATGCGGCCCACAAGCTGGCCATTCTCTCGGCCCTGGCCTTCGGAATGAAAATCAATTTCGACGATGTCTACATCGAGGGAATCTCCCGGATCACCCCCATGGACATCGAGTTTGCCGCCCAGTTCGGGTACCGCATCAAACTGCTGGCGATTACCAAGTTTGACGGCCAGGCCGTGGAGGCCCGGGTTCACCCCACGATGATTCCATTCGACAACCTGCTCTCCAATGTCAACGGTACCTTGAACGCCATCAGCGTGTCTGCCGATGCGGCAGGAGATATCCTGCTCTACGGTCACGGGGCCGGCATGATGCCCACGGCCAGCGCCGTGGTTTCAGACATTGCCGACATCGCCAGGAACCTGGCTTCCGACGGCGCCGGGCGGGTGCCGGTCATGGGTTTTCAGGCGGACAAGATCCGGACCATTGCCGTGATGCCCATGGACGACATCATCACCCACTATTACTTCCGCTTCGATGCCATGGACCGGCCCGGGGTTCTGGCCACCATTGCCGGCATCCTGGGAAAGTACGCCATCAGCCTGAAGTTCGTACACCAGAAGGGAAGAAAAACCAACGGTTCGGTGCCGGTGGTCATGCTGACCCACCATGCACGGGAGGCGGACGTGACCCGCGCACTGGCTGAAATCAGCGCCTTGGACGTGGTCGCCAGCACACCCATGCTGATCCGCATCGAAGACGATGACGGGCAGGAGTAATTCCACGGAGGTTTCATGCATGTAATCTGTTCAGACCTGGAAGGTGTCTTCGTCCCGGAAATCTGGATCAACGTGGCCGAGCGCACGGGCATCGATGAACTGAGACTCACCACCCGGGACATCTCCGATTATGATGAGCTGATGAAGCGGCGGCTGTCCATCCTCGATGCAAACGGCCTCAAACTGAAGGACATCACCGACGTCATCGCCACCATGGAGCCACTGCCGGGCGCCCGGCAGTTTCTCGACTGGCTGCGGGCCCGCACCCAGGTGATCGTCGTTTCCGATACCTTCGTTGAATTCGCCCGACCGCTGATGGAGAAGCTGGGGTGGCCCACGCTGCTGTGCCACGGCCTGACCATCGACGGCAACGGCGCCATCGCCGGCTACAACCTGCGGCAGATCGACGGCAAGCGCAAGGTGGTCCAGGCCTTTAAAAGCCTGAACTTCCAAGTGCTGGCCATGGGCGATTCCTACAACGACGTCAACATGCTCAAGGAGGCCCACCGCGGCATCCTCTTCTGCCCCCCGCAGAATGTGATCGATGAGTTCCCTCAGTTCCCCGTGACCACCACGTACGACGAATTAAAGGATATTTTCGGCGAGATCCTGAAAAGGGATTGAAGAATTGGGAGTTGAGGAATTAAGGAATTGACTGAATGACTGACTTGCAGCCTTTTGAGCGCTGAACCCAGAACCATGAACCCAGAACCCAACACCCTTTCCCACCGGTCCACCTACCGGGTGATCTACGGTGACACGGACACCATGGGAGTCGTCTACCACGCCAATTATCTGCGCTGGTTCGAGATCGGCCGAACCGAGTTGTTCCGGCATTTGGGCCTGCCCTACCGCGAAATAGAGGCCCGGGGGCTCATGCTCCCGGTTTCCGAGGTCAATTGCAAATATCTCACTCCTGCACGCTATGATGACGTAATTGTGATCGAAGCGACGCTCAATACCGGATTTCGC
>NZ_JBUOIV010000057.1:0-34198 GCF_055467485.1 Desulfosarcina sp.
AGATGCAGGCCGAACCTCCCAGTTTGTGAGTCGTTTTGGCTCTGTGACCCGTCGAATGCACAATAAATCGTTTACGGTTGACAACCAGGTTACCATCCTCGGGGGACGCAATATCGGCAATGAATACTTTGATGCCGATCCAGATCTGGCCTTTGCCGATCTTGATGTGATGGCCATTGGGCCGGTGGTCAGAGAAGTCTCTTCTGTTTTTGACCGCTATTGGAACAGTGACTTGGCCTATCCTGCCTCAGTACTTCTCAAGGGCGATCCGCCGAGCCCAGAAAATGTCGAAGAATTGCGGTGGATGCTGAACAAATATGTGGCCGATCAAACCGATTCTGAATATCTGCTGGCGCTACGTAATTCCGACCTGGCCAACAAAATTCGAAAAGACCAGATTGAATTCCGGTGGGGAGATGCAGAGGTCGTGTTCGACCAGCCGGAAAAACTTCTTCACGACTTCGACGAAACCCAATATCATCTTGCGCCTATGCTAAAACCCTATTGGGAAAGGGTTGAAAAAGAGTTGATCATATTTTCTCCATATTTTGTACCCGGCAAGGAGGGAACCACTTTCTTGACTGAGCTGGCCCAGCGCGGGGTTCGGGTGCAAATCTTGACCAATTCCCTGGCCTCAAACGATGTTGGGTTGGTGCATGCCGGATATAAAAAATACCGCAAGAAGCTGCTGCGCGGCGGGGTCCAGCTTTATGAGTTGAGCAAAAAATTGACTCGTGAACAGCGTAAAGAAAAAAAAGGTGCGGATGGCTCGTCCAAGGCCAGCCTGCATGCCAAATCGTTTGTCTTCGACCGAAAACAAGTCTTCATCGGCTCTTTGAATCTCGATCCCCGGTCCGTAAAGCACAACACTGAAATCGGTATGGTGCTGAAAGTACCTGAAATCGCCGAAGAGATGGCAAAGCGGTTTGAAGAGAACATTGAACAGTTTGCTTTCCGGTTGGAATTAAAAAAGGCCGCAAACGGCTACGACCAGATTTTTTGGAACGGTTGGGAAAAGGGGGAAGAGGTGGTTTATACCCATGAGCCCCACACAGGCTTTTGGCGGCGGCTTGGCATCGGTTTTATGAGTATTTGGCCAATTGAATCGCAATTATAATAGTAAAGATGTAACATACATCATGGATGAAACGAAGCGGGTAAGTGTTACACCTGAACTAACTGGTTAATGAAAATTGCTCCTTAACGTCAGCATTATCGCACCTCCCCTGAATTCAGCCCGTACTTATATCAAATAATTTTTCATGCAGAACGAATTAATCGAAAAAGGTAAAGGTTTTCAGCGTCAATAAAACAGCCTCAGATAGAGCTGCACGCCGGCATAGTTGAATCCAATTCAACATTGCCTTTCAAGTCGATTCCCGGCCAGTCTGCACCGAGCTGGCTTTCCGGCTGACCACCATATGGTGTGCTCGGCCTTTTTATGTGCCAGTGCCAGCTACTGGCTATACGTAACAAATGCTGATTTTTCTATGTATTTAGGTGGTTTAGGTAGTGTTATCGTGTTCCATTTCTATGGGCTTGTCAAGCCCTTTTCAAACAACCCATGTCTTTGCATCACCTCTCCGATCGCCTTATGGTAATCCCGCTGCACCTTGAGGTTGCTGACTTTGCAGTAACGTTGCGTGGTCTTGATACGAGAATGCCCCAGAAGGTCCTGGATGGTTACCAGGTCGGCATCGGCATTGAGCAGCTGCGTAGCCATCGTATGCCGCAATTGATGACACGAGACCTTTAGCCCGGACTTTTTGGCATAATATTCCATGCGTTTCTGGATGCCGCGAACAGAGATGGCTTTGCCTTTATATGTCCCTTTCTCTACGAGGAAGACTTTGCGTACCCGTGAAGAAGGGCGCACACGAAGATAATCGACTAAGGCATGCAAGGCATCCCGGCTAAGGTAAACGATGCGATCTTTGCGCCCTTTGCCCTCATAGACAATGAACTGTAGCCGTTTTAAATCTAACGCTGACAATGTCAAATTGGCCACTTCTTCCACCCGCAATCCACATCGTAACATCAGCATGAACATCGCCCGGTCCCGGTAATTGTCGATAACCGTAAACAAATGAGCTACCTGTTCGTCCCTGAGATAGCGGGGAAGCGGACGAGAGAGCCGCAGGGTGTAGCCCCGTTTTACCGGATGGACCATCGCCACCCGTTCTTCGTGGATTAAAAAGTTGTAAAAGCCACGGATGCTATCCAGGTGACAGTTGATCGTTTTTGGGGACGACCGCCTGTCAAGCAGATGGTCAATATAGCTCAGCAGGATCCGGTGGGTTACTTGTTCAATGGGAACATCCACCCACAAAATGAACTGACGCAGCGTATGCATATAATTTCTGATCGTGTGCGGTGAGTAATTGCGTCGTTTAATAAACCGCCGGTATTGAATGATCGCGTCGGTAATGGCCACCGATCCCCTCCTTTTCGATGATTTGCATGGCTTTAAAATATTCGTCTCTACGCGTGTTGTCGGTCAGTCTGGCATAACGCCGGGTCATCTCGATGCTGCTGTGCCCAAGCAGCTGTTGCAGGCACTCTAAACGCATGCCGGCATTGAGCAATTCGCTGGCAAAGGTATGGCGCAGGGCATGTAGCGTGTATCCTTTGTGAGTCAGTCCGGCCTTCCTGAGGTACTTGATAAAGACGATCCGTGCGGCTTCATAACTGAGTGGTCTCCCGCCATGACCACTGAAGATATAGTCACTGGTGCTCTTTTTTGCCTTTAACCAGCGCTTGAGGGCAGTCACGGCATCGTTGCTAATGTAAACGACACGGCCAACACGGTTTTTCTGGGCTTCGAAGATGTCGATGCGCTTTTCGGCCAGATTAATGTCGATCAGTTTGGTGTTCAGTAACTCACCGATACGCATACCGGTGCGCAACAGGGTCAAGATCAAGGCACGATCTCTTCGGTTCGCAATCACTTTTAACAGGCAACGGATATCTTCCGGATCAATTGCGCGCGGCAGCGTATCAGGGAGTTTGATACGAATCTTACGATTGAGAACCTTTGGATGAATGACTTCGCGGTCAGCAAGAAATTGAAGAAAGGCGTATATCGCTCTAATCCGTGTATTGACGGTGGTAAGGCTCATCCCCCGATCTTGTTCATGCTCAACGTAGGCTCCGATATCATCTCGCACAATCGTTTCGATGTAACAGCGACCATTCGCTATGAGAAATGTGATAAAAGCGAAAAGGGTTGCCTCATAACTTTTGATGGTGCTTTTGCTGAGGCGTCTGCGATACAGGTAGGAAAAATAGCGACGGATCAGTTTTTTTCCGAACAGGTCCTTTTCGGACAATCGACCCAAGAATTCTTCAAGACCTGGGGGACAGCTCGTTTGGTTGGCAGTCAGAGGAACGGTTCGTTCGGGACGGTCATGGGGAAGTGGATAACCGTGTCGATTATCCGATCTAATGGAAATTGTATCGAGGGTCATCATGCTGTCTCCTTTCTAATTTCCATAGAAAAATCAGACAGATGATGACTTTTGGACCATTTTTAGTCAATCATCATTTTGTTACGTACAAGTAAACCCAAATTTGGCGGGTGTCCGATTTTGTGGGATAGCCATAACATACTTATTTGGCAAACCGCACTCCACCCCTCGTTCATCGGTTCCAGCTATTCCAATTTTATATTTAGATAAAAGCCAAATTAGCGTGGTCATGATGGACTGAGAATTTGTTTTATTCGTAAGAAACTCATCTTTATCAATCTCACCTTTGGCAGATCGTATTATTAACAGTTATTCAAAAGCTTTCTATGTGAAGGCATCAAGGCCGCTCATTCAGAATTTATCCTTTGCGGTCTGTGCATTGGCAGAAAGTCTCGACGACCTATACTGTCGTCTGGCAGTAGAAAAAACCTAATTCATTAGTGTGACAGCTGAACTATCCCCGTTCGCCTGCGATCGGGTAGAGATTATTTCTTACCTAATCAAACCGAGGTTAGGAATTCTTTGATACTATACCATCAAATAAAATTGAATGACATTCAACAAATACCCGTTGACAATAGAATATTAGGTTAATAAATATCAAATTATTAAACAATTTGACCCGAATCATTTTCAGCACTTGCCAAATGACCGTATTTAAAAAGCAAAAATCTATTGGTTTGGTTGAAAACCTCGTTAATCAGCTTGAAAATGCCATATTGTCCAGGAGCTTCGAGCCTGGTGAAAAATTGCCCTCTTCCAGTGAACTTGAAGCTTGCATGGGGGCAAGCCGAGGAACACTTCGTGAAGCCCTTCGCATTTTACAACAAAAGGGCTTGTTGGAGAGCAGAGTAGGCGTTAAAGGTGGTATTTTTGTCCGTGAAGCCAATACCGACCCTGTAACCGAGGGGCTGGCTCAGCTGATTCGGCTCCAAAAAATCTCTCTGGATGATTTGGCTGAATTTCGCCAGGTCATCGAATCTGGTCTTATCCGTCTGGTGGCTAAACGCATAAAGGATGCCGATATTAAAATTCTGCAAGGATATCTGCCAATTCTCCAGACACAAACACTGCGAGGCGCCGATGGATGGCATGGGTTCTTAGAAATTGAAGTTGACTTACGAAAGGAGCTGATACGCATCGCCGGAAGCCTCTTGTACAAAGCGGTACTCACTCCTATCCATGAGAATATCTTTAGTTATGCCGCACCTTATATCTCAGGTGAAGACGCCAATGTGGAAGAAGCGATGGAAGATTGGACTCAGATTGTAAATGCACTGGCAAACGGCGACACAAACAGGGCGGTATTCTACACCCGAGACCATATTAAGCGTTATGCCTGCAGGATGAAACAAGGTGTAGCCAAAAAAAACAAAGGTTGATCCTCGGTTTCCCAAAGCCTTCAATCAGCAATTAAAAGATTTATTTAAATTTATTAAGAAGAATTATTTGAGGAACACATTAGGAGGGATAACGGATGATCCAGACAAATCAAACATTGAAAGCGAGTCCACGATTTCGGATGCTGACTGAAGACCAGGTTGAACGGATCACTCGCGCTTCCTTCGAGATTTTGGAAAAAGTCGGTTTTAAGGTTCTGCATTCAGGCGTGCGAAAAATGTTACGATCGGCAGGAGCTATTGTTAAAGACGATTCCGTTAAAGTCCCGGAATTCATTATACGTGGCTGCCTTTCGACGGCACCCAAAGGCTGGACAGTATACGATCGACAAGGTTCTCGCGCTTTGGATGTATCCGGCCGGAATAGTTACTACGGTACATCAACAGCCAGCCCTAATACCAAGGATGCGTTGACCGGGGAGTACCATGAAACACGGGTGGAAGACCTGAATCGTGCAGCCCGCATAGCAGACGCTTTAGAAAACATCGATTGGGTCATGCCAATGGGCTCGGTCCAGGATGTTCCCGCCAACGCCGCAGAATTACATGAATTTTTTTCTACTGTCACCAATACAACCAAACCTATCGTTTTTTTAGCCTATTCACCCCGTGGGACCGAGTTAATTTACGATATGGCCGCTGCAGTTGTTGGTGGTGAAGATATCCTCAGAGAAAAACCCTTCCTGATTCTCTATCCGGAATCGATTTCGCCACTAATCATGCCGCAAGAAGTAGCTGATCGCATTTTAATTGCAGCCGATAGATGTCTGCCACAAATGATGGGGCCAACCATCCAGCCGGGAGGCACAGGGCCAGTAACGATGGCCGGGGCGGTAGCTCAAGGCGTGGCAGAATCATTGTTTTGCGTCGTAGTCGCCCAATTACGCCGGCCGGGATGCCCGGTTGGTTTAGGATGCAACTTTGGCATCCTTGACATGGCCCAGGCGTTGATGAGCATCGGTGCACCAGAAATGAGCCTGGCCCTATCCGCGCAGGCCGAGGTTTCACAAGCTTTGGGTCTGCCTACCTGGGGCTTGGCCGGCGCAACAGATTCCAAATGTCTGGATGCCCAGGCCGGGGCTGAATCGGCCTACCACATTCTGGCTCAAGGGTTAGCCGGTTTGAACCTGATCCATGACGTGGGGTATATGGATATGTCAATGGCCTGTGCGGTTGAGCAGCTGATTTTGGGCAACGACATCATCGGCATGACGAAAAGACTGTTGAATGGCTTCGAGGTGAGTGACGAGCATCTGGCGATCGATGTTATCTCAAGGGTCGGTCCGGGTGGTCATTTTCTGCAGCAGCGGCATACAATGAACCATTTTCGGAACGAGCTTTGGAGATCGAAGATATTCACTCGACAAGCCATGGAAAACTGGAGGGAAACCGGATCAACGGATGTGGAGGCTCGTGTCAGGGAGGAGATCAGGTGCATTCTGGAAACCCACCAGCCGCCTTCTTTGTCAGAAGGTGTATTGGTCGAAATGGAACGGATCAAGACCGAAGGTGAAAAGGAGCTTGTCATTCGGTAAAACGTTGTATTCTTTTATCTACCAGAAAGGGGATTAAAGGCCATGTCCAATAAATACGATGCCATTGTCATCGGCGCAGGTATAATCGGCGCCTGCGTGGGGTTCGAATTGGCTAAGCGGGGCAAACGGGTGCTCAATGTGGATAAACTAGCCGCATCGGGAATGGGATCCACCTCCGGGTCCTGTGCCATCATTCGTTTACACTATTCAACACCTGACGGCGTTGCCATGGCCAGGGAGGGTTACTATTACTGGCTGGATTGGCCAAAGTATCTCGGCACCGTGGACCCGACTGGCATGATTAAATACATCAACACAGGGTGCCTGGTGATAAAGACCGAAAAGAACAATTATCTGCAAAAGGTCATGACCGCTTTAGATAAACTGCATGTCGTTTACGAGGAATTGGATACAAAAGGTGTCAAAAAGCTGATACCCGTCGTCGACACCAAACAGTTTGGCCCGCCCACAATATCAAGCGACCCGCGTTTCGGCCAATCGACTGGGGAGGCAATCGCCGGAGCAATCTACATCCCCGAATCCGGTTTCATATCTGATCCCAAGCAGTCGGTTCACAATGTCCAGATCGCCGGTGAGAATGCAGGGGGAAAATATCTCTTCAATAGCCAAGTGGCTGAAATCTTAAAAAAGAACGGTCGTTGTGCCGGGATCAAACTGGCTGACGGTACCGAGATCGAAGCCCCGGTGGTCGTCAACGTTGCCGGGCCTCATTCTTATCAGATCAACCAGATGGCCGGTGTCCTTGACGGCATGAACATCAAAACCAGGCCGCTTAAGCAGGAAGTTTGCCATGTTCCGGCTCCAGATGGAATTGATTACAACTATTTAGGCACCCTCATCTCGGATGGAGACATAGGATGCTACTCAAGACCAGAGTTGGGTAACAACATCCTCATCGGATCCGAAGATCCTGAATGCGATGCCCTCGAATACGTCAACGATCCAGACGGCTACAACACCAATTTTACCGAACAGTGGACTACCCAGGTCATGCGTGAAGCCCAGCGAATCCCCAAACTGAGTATTCCCAACCAGCCCAGCGGGATAGTGGATCTTTACGACGCCTCTGACGACTGGCTCCCGATTTATGATAAATCCGACCTGCCCGGTTTTTACATGGCTGTCGGCACCTCGGGCAATCAATATAAAAATGCACCGGTGGCGGGTGTGCTGATGGCAGAATTAATCGCGGCCTGTGAGAACGGACACGACCATGACCGGGAACCGGTAAAATTTACTATGCACTATACAAAGCGGACCTGCGACATCGGTTTCTTCAGCCGCTTGCGAAAAATAAATCCTGATTCCAGCTTTTCGGTTATCGGTTGAACTGAAGCTACGTAAAGACATCAACCGGATATCGAGAAAATAATTTGACATCTTGACCTTTTCGGTGCCTGTTAATGGGTATACACGAACAGCCGAAATGACAACATACGAACATTACTCATGGCTTTACGTGAACCATTGATCATACTGTAATCAGAGCGACGTTTACGACAGTTATCGACTGAAGCTATGCAGCCAAATGAAATTCTTTTGGAGGTCAGAAACCTTCAGACTTACTTTAAAGTCCGAGAGGGCGTCGCCAAAGCGGTGGATGGTGTTTCTTTCCAACTACGCCGGGGCGAAACCTTGGGCTTGGTCGGCGAGAGCGGCTGTGGCAAGACTGTTTCGGCACTCTCGATCCTCAAACTGCTGGATTCACCACCGGCCGAATATCATTCCGGTGAGATTATTTTCGACGGACATGATCTTTTAAAGACCAGCGAATCCGGGATGCAGCGTATTCGTGGCAATACCATTTCGATGATTTTCCAGGAGCCGATGACCTCTCTAAATCCTGTAATTTCGATCGGTTCACAAATCGAAGAAGTACTTCTAAACCACATGCGGTTGAACACATCCGCAGCACGTCAGCGAACACTTGAACTGTTGAACATGGTTGGTATTCCGTCTCCAGAGAGCAGGATCAACGAATATCCGCATCAACTTTCCGGAGGCATGCGTCAGCGCGTGATGATAGCCATCGCTTTGGCGTGTAATCCTAAAGTGTTGATTGCTGATGAGCCGACAACAGCACTAGATGTCACCATTCAGGCCCAGATCCTGGATCTAATGCAAGAGCTTCAAGCTGATCTGGGAACAAGCATACTCCTGATTACCCACGATTTGGGTGTGATTGCCGAAACCGCTGACCGTGTTGCGGTCATGTATGCTGGCCTGATTGTAGAAGAGGCAAAAGTCCAAACGATCTTCAAGAACCCTCTTCATCCTTATACTCAAGGGTTACTGCGCTCTATTCCAAGAATCGACGAAGAGCAGCGACCGCATCGACTGACTGAAATTCCTGGACGAGTCCCTAACCTTTTCCTTTTACCAGAGGGTTGCTCGTTTATTGATCGCTGTCCGGTTGCTATCGATCGCTGCAAGTACGAAATTCCGGAACTGGTGCAAATCGAAAATGGCCATTTCGTCCGATGTTGGTTGCATGACGGGAGTTTATAAATTGGCTCGAAATCTGCTGGCAGTGAACCATCTGGTAAAACACTTTCCTATCAAACGGGGAATGTTTTCGCGTGTTGTCGGGCGTGTCCATGCGGTTGATGGGATTAGCTTTGAAGTCCAAGAGGGCCAGACGCTTGGATTGGTGGGGGAGAGTGGCTGCGGAAAGACAACCGCCGGCAAAACCATTCTTAAGCTGATCGAACCGACAGCTGGAACCATACACTACAACGGGGACGACATCACTGCCTACAATCGGGCGCAAATGAAACAGTACCGTCAGCAGATGCAGATCATCTTTCAGGATCCCTTTTCTTCGCTGAATCCGAGGCATTCTGTTGGATCCATCATTGCTTCTGCCCTGGAAATCCATCATCTTGTCCAGCCTAGTGAAAAGGAGGACAGGATTGCGGATCTGCTTCGCAAAGTGGGTCTGTCGGCAACTGTCATGCGGCGATATCCCCATGAATTTTCTGGCGGGCAACGCCAGCGGATAGGCATTGCACGCGCGCTTGCGGTCAACCCTCGCTTGGTGATTGGAGATGAACCTGTATCGGCGCTTGATGTTTCCATTCAGGCCCAAATTCTCAACCTGCTGGAAGATTTGCAGGATGAAATGGGACTTACTTATATACTGATCGCACATGATTTAAGCGTAATCCGTCACATCGCGAATAAAATTGCTGTGATGTACCTGGGTAAAATTGTTGAAATGGCTTCACGAGAAGAACTTTATCATAATCCTTTGCATCCCTACACCCGTGCGTTGCTGTCGGCCGTTCCCATACCGGACCCGGAACGAAAGCGCCAACGGATTATTCTCAAAGGAGACGTGCCGTCCCCGATCAACCCGCCGCTTGGCTGTCATTTTCACCCAAGATGTCCACAACGTTTTGAACCCTGTAATCAAGTCATACCAGAGTCTAAAACAGTGTTGGAGGGCCATGAAGTGGCGTGTCTCCTTTACAAGTAGGACGGTTGTTGTTTTGAACTGGATCGGTTGTCGGACATAAAATCCATAAAGGATATTGCACCAGGATTGAACAGGAGTTGGATGTGTTCCAATTCATTTTAAAAAGATTGCTGCAAGCCATTCCACTGCTGATTGGGGTTTCGATAATTGGCTTTGCCATGATGCACCTGGCGCCCGGGGGTCCCCTGGCAGTCTATACCCTGAACCCAACGATTACAGCTCAAGACATCGAACGGATCAAACATGTTTTCGGTCTAGATCAGCCGATCTATATCCAGTACCTGAAATGGGCGGCAGGGATGTTCACGGGCAATTGGGGAAACACTTTTTTTGGTGGGCGCCCGGTATTGGATGTCATCCTTGAAAGAATGCCAGCCACCTTTTTATTAATGGGCTCCGGCATGTCAGTGGCTGTCTTGATCGGCATGCTTATAGGAATCTTAGGGGCGGTCAGGCGTTATTCGGTGTTTGACTATCTAGCGACGACCGGTGCAATGGTGGCTCTCTCCTTTCCAACCTTTTGGTTCGGGTTAATGACTATTTTCATTTTTTCTCTTAAGCTCGGCTGGCTTCCGTCAGGAGGTATGTTTACACTAGGGGGGGAGGAGGACATCCTCGATTTAATTAGGCACCTCATCCTACCGACGGTTGTGTTGGCCCTGGTTCTGGTAGCCCAGTGGAGCCGATATACCCGTTCAAGCTTTTTAGAAGTTATCCACCAGGACTATATCCGTACCGCCAAGAGCAAGGGCCTTTCGGATGGCCGCGTGCTCTTTCGCCACGCATTTCCCAACGCCGTGTCGCCACTGATTGCCCTTGCAGGAGTCCAATTACCCTGGCTTTTTTCAGGGGCACTGGTTACAGAAACGATTTTTGGTTGGCCTGGAATGGGACGTCTATTCGTCGATTCGCTAACAATGAAGGAGTACCCGGTGTTGATGGGAATGATTATGATCACAGCCGCTGCCGTGATTATCGGGAACCTGTTGGCGGATATAATTAATGCACTTATAGATCCCAGGATACGGTTGGAATAATGACCCACAATCAGCCAACGCCAAGTGATTCCGCCCAAACAACAGCGCGGAGCAGCAGTCAGGTGAAGATAGCCGTCAATGGAATACCGATAAGCTATTATGAGAGCCAAACCCGACGTATTTGGCGCCGGTTCATGAGGCATCGTTTAGCGGTGATCGGTGGATGTGTAGTGCTGCTACTGTTGTTCATGGTGGTGTTTGCCAACCTTCTGTCGCCGCATGATCCATTATCTCTAGACACGCAACGGCGATTTATTCCTCCATTGACCAACGTTTCTTTTGTTTTGGGAACGGATGAAATGGGGCGGGACTTGCTTAGCCGGCTATTTTACGGAGGCCGAATTAGCCTCGTGGTGGGCGTGGCCGCCATGTTTGCCACCATCGTCACGGGACTGCTGATCGGTTTGATCGCCGGGTTTTATGGTGGTCGCGTGGATAATGCCTTGATGCGCTTTACCGATACCATGCTATGTTTTCCGCAGGTGTTTCTGCTGCTGGTACTGGCGGCTTTCATCACCCCGACTGTGATATCGATTGCTCTTATCATCGGATTGACATCTTGGATGGAAGTTGCGCGCATCATTCGTGCCCAAATCCAATACATCAAGGAGCAAGACTTCATCCAAGCCGCATTTGCTCTGGGTGCTTCGGAGTCACGTATCATGTTTAAAGAACTATTGCCTAATGCAATTGCACCCGTATTGGTGTCTGCTACGCTGAATGTGGCCAACGCTGTCTTGATGGAGTCCTACATCAGTTTTCTTGGATACGGCATTCAACCCCCGTTGGCCAGTTGGGGGAATATGTTAACCAATGCGCAGTCATATTTCGATCTAGCTCCATGGCTGGCAATTTTACCAGGTCTGATGATCACACTCACGGTCATGAGCTTCAACTTTCTGGGGGATGGACTGCGTGATGCCCTCGATCCACGCTTGAGAATGTAGCTTGATATCAATCCGGAAACGGTTTGTTTAGGAATACCTACCCAGCAACCACAACAGTCAAAGGAGAGGTCTATGAGCAATCACAGAATGACACGTAGAAATTTTATCAAGACCACTGGTATCGCAGTAGCGGGTAGTGCTTTTCTTGGTACCGGCCTATTGCCAAACCGAGCGTGGGCCGCCAAAAACAGCGTTATTGTTGGCATGACCCAGGAACCAGTCAACTTTAACCCTTTACTTTACGTCAACTCGGGGACAGAGGAGGTTCCCGAGGCGTGCATGTTCGATGCCCTCTGGGATGTGAATGATATGGGTCAGTTTATACCCAATTTGGCCGCACGGGTGCCGACATACGAAAACGGCGGTATATCCCCGGACGGATTGGTGTGGAAAATTGAGCTCAAGAAAGGGGTCAAATGGCAGGACGGAGCGTCCTTTACAGCTAAGGATGTGGAATTCACATACAAAACAATCGTGAGGCCGGACGTCGCCATTCGTTCACGTTCCGGCTTTGATTTGATCGCCGACTTTAATATCCTGGACGATCAAAACGTGGAGATCATTCTGGCCAAACCCTACGTCCCATTCGCCTGGGCTTGGCAGAAAATGCACATTGTGCCAGAACACATTTTGTCTAAGGTCGGCGATATCAACACGGCGGCGTTTAATACTAACCCGATTGGAACCGGACCTTATAAACTGGTCAAGCGGGTGGCTGGCAGCCATATGATTTACGAAAAAAACCCTGACTACCATCGCGGTGCGCCAGCTATAGACAAGGTTATCCACAAGTTCGTTCCCGATCAGACTGTAGCCTACACTCAATTTAAAACGGGCGAAATCGATGTTTTCGGTCTGCACGGAGTACCGCCAGAGCGCTTCGAGGAATCGCGCAAGCTTTCTGATCGGGATGCGCTTGAAACGCCTGCACCCTGGGTTGAGTTCGTATATTTCAACTGCGGCAAACCGCAATTTCAAGAGAAAGTAGTTCGCCAGGCCCTATATTACGCAATCGACAAAGAGAAGTGGATTAAGGACATCTATTATGGCCTTCCGCCAAGGACACTATCCTATCTGCACCCGACACATTGGGCATATAATCCAAACCTTGAAGACCCCGGCTACGATCCACGCCGGGCGGTGGAAATGCTGGAAGGCGCCGGATGGAAGAAGGGTGCCGATGGTATCCGAGAGAAAAACGGTGTGAAATTGAATTTTTCGATGTCCACCACGGCCGGGTCCAAGGCGCGTGAACAGGCCCAGGCAATGATCCAGTCCAACTGGAAGGAGATCGGCGTCGTTATGGAAATAAAAAACATGCCGGCCTCGGTGGTCTGGGGTGAGTACACAACCAATAGTCATTTTGACACGCTGATGGTCGGTTGGGAACCCACGGTGGGAATGGATCCCGACTACGCGGCCCGATGTCACTCCAAACAGATACCGGTCAAATACGGAACCGGTTCCAATTACGTGCAATATGAAAACCCTGACCTCGACAAGCTGTTGGATGAAGGGGTACTGATCTCCGACATGGAGAAACGCAAGGCGGTATATCACAAAATCCAGGCCATCCTACACGAAGACGTACCGTTTGCCCCAATTTTTGCGTACATGTTTATGTACGGAAAAAAGAGTGACTTGAAGGGCTACAAGATCAATCCGTATGTCACCGACATAACCTGGAACATCCAAGATTGGTCATGGGGATAGAGGTTGTTCGATGGCCGTCTGAACGGTTATCTAAAAACGGCATATGCGCGAGGAAAAAAGTAAATCAGATTTCAGCGGCCTAACGCTCCTTTCACTTACCTATCGAACATGTTGAAACAAATGCAAACTTATTAGAAACAAACGCTATTGCCTTCAAATGACTGCTGAAGAAAGGCGGGGAAAACGATCCGTAATCTCCCCGCCTTTTAACTTTGAGAGTTGAATTGTAGTGAGTTGATCAAAAAAAGCCAAGGATTCAAGTTGATAGTTAGTGTTTCTGGTTCACAAATAGTTTGCTGGCCGCCCCCTGAACCAGAAAAGCAGGTTTAGCAAGAGCAAATAGATTCAGTTATTAACAATTATATAAAAAAGTGGCTATCTGTCACCCAAGACAGAATCATCCAACTTGATTTGATGGCAAGTAACCTCAGGTTTTTAAGCCGGGGAAGGAATATAAGGCGCGGGTTAATCGCTGAGATCCAAATCCATAAATTGGCTCTCCAAACAAAAATCCATTCAGATTATCAAAATCTATCCTTATACTTATAATAATTCCTTTGTGTTGGATCTGTGGCAAGTAATCTGCCGTTATCGTCAACCCGGATTTTGTGAGATAGCCAGAACAAACTTTGCCGGTTGCTTGATTTTCTAAACCTTCTTTTGCAGACTTTTTAATATTTCTGTATATTTATTTGCATTTGCATCCGCTCCTGCTTTCACACCCTTACTTGATTGGTCCCTTGATTTTCTAACGTATCGTCTTAATTATCTGATATTAATTTGAAGAATGAAATTGGAAATAATGCGGAGTAGAAATGATCCCAGAGACAGATCAGTACTGTGCGGGTCCGAACGGACACGACGAACATCTTGGATGAAGGACTTAACTTCTTGTGGTCGAATCGGTTGGGTTCCCATGAACGTTTTTATTATCAGACCCTACCGCTGGCGTTCAACAACGAAAAAATAGTCCGGTAAACTAAGGTTTGCCTGAAAAAGCGCGCTTTTCCTTATCGAGAAGAGCGCAAAGGCTGTCAGGAGATATTGGCTTCATGAGGCACTCGGCGCAGTCAAACGTACACGCTTTTTTGGCATGTTTCTCATGCGCGGTGATAAAGACGACGTGCTTATCCGGGGAGATGTCGGGCAGGAGGTCGAAGCCGCTGCCGCCGCGCAGTTCCACATCCAGGAAGATCAGGTCGGGATTCTTCTCAATAATCAGCTCGCGGGCCTCATCCACCTTGGCGGCTTCCGCGACCACCTCTATTTCCGGATCCTGACTGAGCATGTAGCGCAGGTCGTCCCGGATAAAGGGTTCATCGTCGATTATCATCGTCTTGAGACTCATGGCGTTGCTGGATTAGTGGATGTGCGTATTTAAGATCAATATCTGGCAGGATCTATAATTTTATCAAACCACCCGGCCGGCCCAAATGGTAGCGAATTATGTTAAACGATAGGAACGGCGTTTCGAGCGGCATGAATGATAAAAAAATGGGGGTTGTCAAGACATTCAAGGCCGCATTTGATTCATGCGTCCGTCTTTCCCGTGCCCGACTCGCCGAATCCGGATTTGCATCCCATCAGCCATCCTATTTCCGGCTTGTCAGCTGACGGGACGGTTTGCGGGCAAACGCAATTTCCCCCACTCTTCCATCACCTGCCGGAGTCGCTGATCCGCCCGGCGACTGACAGTCAGGGGGTCCGGCTGATCCTTGATGAACACCCGGCAAGCACCGTTTTGTTCCTTACGAATGCAGTCGATCCAGTTGATGTTGATCATGTGTGAGCGGTGGATACGGATAAAGGGCGGGTGCGGCAGGCACCTCTCCCACTCGGCCAGGGTCCGGCGTACCAGACGGCTGCACCCGTCGCCCGTGCAGACAGCTGTGTAATTGCCGCCCTGCGCCGTTACGGCCGAAATGGATTCGAGTGGGACGAAGCGCTGCTCCTTTTCCGTTCGAATAAATATGGGGTCGTCGGCCCGCAACGGGTGGGTCTGAGCCGAATCGGTCTCGGAAGGGGTATTATTTACCGCAACCCGTTCCAGTGATTTTGCTAAACGTTTGGCGGATACCGGTTTGAGGAGATAATCCAGGGCATTGACTTCGAAGGCCCGGACGGCGAACTCATTGTGCGAAGTAAAGAAGATGATGTGACAGGCGGGCGCCGCATAGGGAACCAGATCGAAGCCGTTGCCACCCATCAACTGAATATCCAGAAACAGCAACTGCGGTTTGATTCTGGACAGGAGACTCCTGCCTTCGCCGACAGTGCCCGCCTCTCCGATTATCGATATCTCCGGATGCGCCCGCAACAGGTAGCGCAGATCGTCCCGGGCAAGGGCCTCGTCATCGATGATGGCAGCTTCAAGGGGTGGGTTCATGGTTTCCGCATTGGGATATGGTTACAGTAATGATCATAAAATAAGTGAGCTGGATGCGTCAAGGATCGTGGTGCCACTTGGCCCTCCGGCCTGCTGGTTGCCCGTCTTCAGTCAAAAATTTAGAATGAAACGAATGATGACATGGTTCAGGGTGAATCGATACATGAAAGTCGTGGAATGACCGTCACTCTTCGGCCTTTCTTCAGCATATCAACCTATATATTTATTGACGCCCCTCACGATCCTTGCACTCGGAAAAAGGAAAAACTCGGCCTAAACAGCCGGGTTTATATGGCATTATGATCGCCACTCAGTTGCTTTTCTTTTAAGAAGCTTATGGTGTTTCAGTTTCAGTCAGCTGGTATTTAAGAAACCCTGCCGCACCGTGCGGACCTCGTTAAAAAAAGGAAGGAACCCGTCTCCAAAGGTTCCTTCCCAATGCATCAGGAATTTGGAGGTGCCAATGATATGGGTCATTGAGCTTTCCTGATAACAATATTCGTTTTATTCTCTTTTTTCTTTTGACGGAAAAAGCCTTCCAGTATTTTTTTACCAAAGGATTTTTTTGGTTTTTCGAAGTCACTATAAAATTGTGGAAAGCTTTCATGACTGCAATTAGGACAAAGAATTTTAATTAACTCAGAGGGTGAATTACTAACAATCTCTGCCCATCCGCCATCTTCAAAGTTGACTTTACCGCAAGATATGCAAATAAAGCTATCTCTCCTAAGCATAATCGCCCCAAACATTTAGAATTGATCGGATCGAATCAATAACTCAGAATTTGGTCCTTTGAATAGTGCTATCCCGTATTTGTTTTTGTTCGATTCTATGAGCAATTCGAACTGCCGAACCCGGAGTTATAGTATAGAGTAACCGTTACCATCGTATCGATCGGTATTGAACTGCTTAGTGCTGAGCGGCAGGAATTTTGTGTTGAACGGCGACTGATCGAATTCGTCACTACCACAGGTCGCGCGGCTTGCCCTCCTTTGGTGTCCGGCAGGGGAACGAGAGGCGATTTAGAATGATGGTGTTTGCATTTCCAAGGCAGCGATCTGCCTTGGATGAACCCAACGAGTTCAGGGCCAGGAGAAGCCCACCAACCTGAAAGCTTCGATCAATAAACCGCACATTTCAAGCTGGAGCAATGGGAATATCGATCTCGATCCGCACCCAGCCATCGTCCGCCCGTCGGGAAAAGGTGTGGTCCCCGGGGAACAGGATCGCCAGGCGTTCTTTCACGTTACCCAAACCGATGCCCGTGGAGCTTCCGTTGGCACCGGGGCTGCGATCGACCCAGCGGCCGGTATTGGCTACCCGTAAGCGCAGCCGGCCGTCACCGCGCCATGCATCCACCCAGACATTCAGCTTGTCCGGGGAGGTCGCGGCGCCGTACTTGATGGCGTTTTCCACCAGGGGTTGCAGGATGACAGCGGGCATGGTCTGTTCTTCGGCATCCGGCGCCAACGTGATGGCGACCTCTAGGTAGTTTCCCAGACGAACCTGCTCAATGGCCAGGTAGGTCTCTACGAGTTCGATTTCCTTCCTGACGCTGCACCACTCCACATCGCCCCGGGACAGGGTACGACGACAGTACTCCGCCAGATAGGAAACCATTTCTCTTGCCGTATCCCGGTTCGAGACGACCGCCCCGCGAATGGAGGCCAGTGCGTTGAGGATAAAATGTGGGTTGAGCTGGTAGCGCAGCTTCTCCAGATCGGCTCTTTCGGCACGCAGGCGGGCATCTTCTCTTTTCTGCCTCTGCTCGGCGACTTCGATTTCCAGGAGCTGCTTTTGCATCAAATGAGCGTATGCCTCCTTAAGATCCAGATGGCTTCGCACCCTGGAGATCAATTCGTCCTTGAAAAACGGTTTGGGCAGGTAATCGCTGGCCCCGGCGTCGAAGGCCTCCACCAAATCCGCGACATGCTTTTTGGCTGTCAGCATGATGATGGGCAGTTCCGATGGGGAGAAGCTTTTGCGCAGTTCGCGGCAGACCTCGTACCCGGTGATCCTCGGCATCATGATGTCCAGCAGCACGATCTGGGGCGTTTCGCCGTTTTCGATCATTTCAAGGGCAGCCATGCCGTCGGCGGCGGTCCGGAAGGAGATCGTCTCTATCAGTAAATGGTTGGCCACCACCTGGCGATTGACGGGATCGTCATCCACGATGAGCACCTGATAGGATTGGCCGTCGGAGGTGGAACTCTCTGTGGTCAACGGTGGTTCTTGCTCTTCAACAGAGAGAATGTTTCCATTGGTCGTGGCAATGTATTCGGTCCGTGAGACTTCCGGAAGAAGTTTAATCTCCGGCTTGCCGTCGCTCACCGGCAGGGTGAAGTGGAAGGTGGCGCCTCTGTCGACCTGCGATTCGACCGTTATCTCACCGCCATGGAGCTCAACCAGATGCCGGGTGATAGAGAGGCCCAGCCCGGTTCCGCCGTACTCCCGCGATGTGGATGCGTCGGCCTGTTCGAAAGACTTGAAAATGGTCTCGAACTTCCCTGCAGGTATGCCGATGCCGGTATCTACAATGGAGACGCACACCATGGTATCCACCTGCTTCGCGGTGACGCGCACTTCTCCCACTTTCGTAAACTTGATCGCATTGCCCACGAGATTGTAGAGGATCTGCTGGAGTCTGTCCTCATCGCCCTCCACAAAAGGAAGATCTTTTGGAATGGCGTTGACCAGATTCACCTCTTTCTCTCCGACCACCGCCCGGCTCACGGAGAGCACCAGATCGGTCAGGGCATATAGATCGACCGGTTTTTTCGAGATTTGAATATCACGGCCCCGCAGCCTGGAGAAATCGAGGATGTCGCCCACCAGTCCGGTCAGCCGCCTGGCGCTGGCGAATATCATGGACAGATTGTTCTTGGCTGTTGGCGACAGCTTTCCGGCCGCCCCTCGCATGAGCGATTCGGTGATGCCGATGATGCCGTTCAGGGGCGTGCGCAATTCATGGGAGGTGTTTGCCAGGAAGGCGTCTTTCATCCGATCCATGCGGGAAAGAGCGATATTCTTCTCGCCCAGCTCCATGGAGAGTCGCTCCACCTCGGAAAACGAACATGAAAACTGCCGGGCCAGGATGAAGGACTGGCAGAGGATCATACCAAAAAAACCGAACCCGAGCAGGCGGCGTGTTGAATGAAAAGTAGTCACCTCCAGAAGGTCATGGACGCCGCACGACAGGAGCAATATGAGACTGGCCAGCATGAAATACGCGTTCGGCCGTTTACGAATGGCGGCAACAATCACGATGGTGGTGATATAGATCATTATTGCAAAAAATAGTATTTCAAACGGTCGCCACGTGTGATGGTACATCTTCCTGGCCAGAATCTCGAAGGCCCGAACGTCCGAAAAAACGTGCATCAGGATTTTGACCAGCAGCCAGCTCGCTCCTGCCAGTTGACTCATCCGCACGGCAATTGGCGAACACTCCCGGGGATAAAGAGATCGTACATACATGACCATGAATGGTGGCAGCAGGTAGAACAAAACATCGGTCATATAATAGACAGTCAGCCATGACGATCCGTTTATGATGACCGCTTTCCAGTAAATCTGGCCTGCACCGTTGACGGCCGACCAGAATCCATACAGGAGGCAGATCACACTGAAATAGAGATAGGTTTTATCCTTTTTCTGGAAAAGATAGAGAATGGCATGATAAAGCCCCATGAATAACAGGATCCCAAGGATAGAAATCTCGATGCTGGCCCGGAGGGCATTATCAAATCGAAAATCTTTGTATTTTCCGATAGAAATTTTAAAGAACGTACCGTAATGCGGATATAAATTGAAGTTGGCGGCCTGGACCACAAATTCCCGGATTGGACCCTCCCCTTCGGCCGGGTGGGTAGACGGGGCACCGATGCTTTCACATACCGTATCGGCGCTGGTGCCCATTTCACCGACCTCCGTCAGCAGTTCGCCGTCCAGCCAGATTTTCCGGGCACCGATTGAGTTGACAATCTGGATGACCAGCGGAACATCGTCATCAGGCAGACGGATCTTCAACCTGAAGGTTGCATAGCCCCGATAGGTAATGGGAACGCCGTTTATGACCTGACCGATCCATTTACTGGGGACGGGGAAAAAACCAGTTCGTTTGGGGAGGACGGAGTTGGAGAAATCCTCCGGGGAAAGAAGCTGGTGCCAATAGATCTCCCATTCCCCATTTAAGGCCACCGGACCGTTTGTTTCAAAATCCCATCCCAAAAGATCCATCATGCCTTGCGCCGCCTCAAACGTGCGCACGCTGTCATTGCATCCGCAAAAAAGAGTGATCAGCGGGATCGCAACCAGCAGCAGATGGGAATAGATCGCTTGTCTCACAATGCAATTCGCACTTTTCGGGATTCGATACAGGCACCGGTCTGCCATCAAAATGAGATAAAAGCCGCCGGAAAATTCAACTGTAATTGGGAATAAATCATGCTAACACGAATACTTAGGGGCGTCAAATTACGGTGATTGATTATCGCTGTACACACGCGGAGCGGATTGACGGTCACCCCAACGGTTGAATAAGTATTGGCTCTGCATATGGACCGCCTGTTTCTGGCGAGTCGATGAATGCACGCAGGTGGTGGATCCAAGCCATCCCCTTCGCTGTTTGCGCCCCGATGTATAATTATTCCGTGATCCTCCGTGGCCACGATTGATAATCGTTTGAAAACTTTTATCTGCATGTGTAGATAAAACCATAGGGACCAAAGTCCAGCACATCGATGACCCGAAGCACGTGCGGCGGCAGCGGAGATCCTGAGGATACGCCCAAATTTTTCGCTTGAAAAATATATAAAGAGAATTCCACACAAGGATCAAACTGTTTATGAACGCTACGTTGACGCTATGCACAAGGCAGGGCTGAAATTAGGGCTACAAAAACTATTCCCCTTTTGTGGAAGATTCAGAAAGGAGAGGATTGCCGGATACAATCCTCTCCTATTTTCTTTTTCTTGCGACCACGTTATAGATGATGAAGGTGTTCGCATAGCCAGATCATACAACACGGTTTGTGAAACCGGTGATTACTGCTATTAAAAAAAAGTTTACAAAAGGTATTAAATCATAAAAGCCGACCACAGCATCTGATGGTCAGTCTTTCTCGATTGATAGTTGTGATTATATTTCTACCTCCAGAAAAACGGGCACTGTTTTTTAATTTCCCGACGGCAGCGTCGATTTCAAAACATGAGATATTTCGTGATGTCACTCTCCCACGCGAAGCATTGACCCGTATCCTGACTTTACCAATTGATCCCCCCGCATGCTTGACTGTTTCATCCTGCTTCAAGCAAGTTGGGGAAAAGGTTAGTCACGATCGCCCCGACCTTTTCACCGCCAGCACCCAGGCCTGCGCATGCCGCTGCATGCCGATGTGTGGATAATAGTCGACGGCCTGGGGGGCTGACAGCAAAATGATCGTGCAGCGCTGCCCGAGTTCGGCCCTTGTGCGGGCAATCAGTTCCCTGCCGATGCCCTGCCGCTGGCAATCCCGGTCAACGGCAAGTTCGGAAAGATAGCAGCAGTAGGAAAAATCGGTGACGGATCGGGCGATCCCCACAAGGGTCTCGCCCTTCCAGGCGGTGATGGTCAGGTCGCCGTTGGCCACCATGCCGGCGATGCAGGCCGCATCGTCGACCGGACGGCGCTGCGCCAGGCCGGACCGTTCGAGAATGTCCACGAACTGCCCGGGGGTGATTGCCGCGTTTTTTTTGTATGTGATCATCTCAGGAACCCAGTTTTGCATCTTCATGGGGCAGCGCGGTCAATGCACGGTGCTTCGGCCGGCAATCATTGGCGCTCATCGACCATCCGTATCGTTCCGCCCGGCTTTCGATCGCGCGTCGACAAACGCCTGCACCGACCGGTCCACATCCTCCGCGGTGGTGACCCAGGAACTGACGCTGATGCGGATGGCCGGTTCGTCTTTCCATTGCGTCCCGCCGCACCAGCAGACGCCCGACACCTGAATGTTCGCCAGTATTGCCAGGGTCTGCGCCGGCGTGTCACCGGCAACCAGGACCTGGTTATAGACCACCTCGTTGAGTATGCGAAACCGGTGGGCGGCCAACTGCCCGGCAAACTGCGCCGCCCGATCGCACATCCCGTCGATCAGTTCCGCGACGCCATTTCGGCCCAGGTACCGGAGGGTCGCCCACAGGTCGACGGCCCGGGCGCGGCGGGACATCTCGGGCACATGCATCATCCCGTCCCGATGCTCGCTGTACTGGATATAGGCGCCGCTGGCCTGCATGGCGGCCACCAGCGACTCCTGCTGCCGGCACAGCACGATGCCGCAGTCATAGGGCGTGTTCAGGGTTTTGTGGCCGTCCACGGACCACGAATCGGCCAGTTCGATCCCCTGTGCCAGGGCCTTTCGGGCAGGGGAGGCCTTCACCCACAAGCCGAAGGCGCCGTCGACGTGCACCCAGGCATTATTTGTCCTGGCCGGGTCGCAGATCTCCTCAAAGGCATCGAAGGCCCCGGTGTTGACGTTGCCCGCCTGGAGGAGCAGCAGGCATCGTTCGTCCAAAACGGGAATCCGGGAAGCGTCGATGCGGCCCTGGCTGTCTGCCGGGATGCGCTCGATGCGATCCTTGCCAAGCCCCAGCAAGGCCAGGGCCTTGAATACCGAACTGTGCGCCTGCCGGCTGACGATCACGCGGATGGGCGGCGCACCGAAAAGGCCCTTGGCATTGACATCCCAGTCCAGCCGCCTGAGCAGCGCGTGGCGGGCCGCAGCCAGGCCGCACAGGGTAGCCGTGGAAGAGCCGCTGACGTAGCCGGCCACGGTGCCGACGGGCAGTTCCAGCAGTTCGCGCAGCCAGTTCTCGCAGACCTGTTCCAGTTTGCCGACAACCGGCGAAATCACGTACAGCGCAGGATTCTGGTCCCAGGTATCCGCCATCCAGCGGGCGGCCAGGGCGGTGGGAATCACGCCGCCGTTGACGAAGCCGAAATAACGGCCGCCGGTCTGGGCCACGGTGGCCGGGGCGCCATAGGTGTTGAGCATCTCCAGTGTGGCGGCTCCGGATTGCGGCTGTTCCGGCAGGGACTCGTCGAAACGATCCAGGTTTGCCAGGGCTTTTTCATTCGGGAAAACCGGACGGTCGTCAACGGCGTCGATGTATTCATATACGTATTGCCTGGCCTGATCGAGAAGTGCTTTGCTATCCCGTTCACGGCGCATGTGAGCGTGAATGCCTGTTCTTTTCATTTCACCACCGAGTCCACACATGATCGTTCAAAACGATTTCACTAAAGTCTATTGAACCCTCCCCGCGGCAAGCCGCGGGGAATCTTCACCGTAAGGATAAAAAGCCGATTTTCAGTTCACTCGCTAACCCCGCCGCAAGCGACGGGGAATGCGCTCGCTGTTGCGGTTCAAGAAAAGCGCAGATCCGTCCTGCTTTGCCGGTTTACTGTTCAATCTGAATTTCATAGTATTTGCCATTTTCCAATCGAAAACGCCAACGGTTCTCCCCCACCGGCACAAGCGACGATCCCAGGGTTCCTGGCAATTGCACCCGGCTCATTTCACGCCATCCGTCGGTTGACCACTCCACCACCATCATCACTCGTCGTGCCTGATTCGGCACCAGCAGGCGATCACGCGGCGCCGCAGCCGCGACCCGCCCAAGGTCGAGTTGCGTGCTTCCGAGCCGGTGAGTACTTACCCCTGGGTATTCCGCAAACAAGGAGAGCGTTGCGTTTTTATATCGATAAAGGCGCAATTGTCCGCCGATGTGGGGGGTGGCGACCAGGGCGATGTCAGTCCACCCATCGCCGTCGAAGTCGCCCACGCCCAGGGGGTTGAGCCACCGGTTGGGCTGACCCAGGAAAGGCGTTTGCGCCATTCGAACCAGACCGCCAGCGACGATGCCATAAACGGCCAGCGATGCCCCGGCGTTGACGTCACTTTCCACCACAATCAACTCGTCCCGGTCGTCTCCGTCAAGGTCGGCGAGGCGGGGTTCCAGGTCCTCGAATACGCGTGAAGCGGGAAGGTCGATCTGCAAGTGTCTCCCGCCGGCGGTTTCCACAACCAGCCGCGAGGCCTCCAGCCGATCGCCCAAGACGCCATGCCGGTATCGATCCGTCGGGCCGGCATACCAGGCAGCGACGATGTTTCGATCGCCTCGGGCGACACGGCTTTGCGGAAGCTGATCCGGCCGGCTTGCTGCCGAAATGTCGATCGATGGCGGCCCGGCGGCATGCAGCTTCAATTCGATGGAATGAACCGTATCCGCACCTGGACAAAATAGCGACAGAAGCAGCGCCGACAGAAAAAAACAGAACCTCCGAATGCGGGTCGTCCGGAACTGATTTGCTCCAGGATTGAATTTCAGGCCATTATGGAAACGCCGGTTCATTTTAATATCCGTGATGGTTTGTCGATGTTCATATCCATACGTTGTCCGCTGCCGTCCGTTCACCGCCGGCGGTCCCTGTGTTGCGCGTACCGGAAGGTTCGACAAGCATGGCCCGGCACTCTTTCCCGGCAGAGGGTTTATGCTCGACCCCTTTGGGCACCACAACCATTTCCCCGGTCTTCAAATCGATGGAACCATCCCGGAAAGCAATGCTCATCTCTCCGTCAAGGACGATGAAGACTTCATCCGTATCATTGTGGCGGTGCCACACGAAGTCGCCCTGAAATTTAACCAGCTTGAAATGATAGTCGTTCATCCGGGCGATGATTTTTGGTTTCCAATGCTCGGCAATTTTGGATAATTTCTCTTTTAGATTGATCGGTTTTACATCCGGCATATTTCCTCGCCATCGGGCAGGTGTTCGTGATCTGGCCGCTATTTTTTCTCTAGGTTGTTTGCCACGTCAATGAGCAGGCTCGCCGTCAGGCGCGAGCGGTCAACGATGCCGGCGAAGCGCTCTTTTTCCTGCACCACCGGTAGGGTGTCCATGTTGAGCGCCTCCATGCGTTGCAGTGCCTGGCGTTTATCGGTCTGTTCGTTCAAGGCATGCTGCCGCCCGATGAATCCGGGCAGTCGGGCGAGCGCCTCCTTGTTGCCGCTGTTCAGCCACTCGGCGAAATCCTTTGCGGTAAACGGCGGACGCTGCGTCTCGAAAAGGGCGGTGAGTAAACGCGCATTGGCCATCCCGAAAAAAGTTCTGTCAGGGTTTTCGAAGATCAGATAGTTGAGGAAGGGCTCCCTGGTGAGTTGCACCAGATAGGATTGAATGGCTTGTCCGTAATAGCCGCCATGGCCAATCACAAAGAGCAACCCCTCGGTCTTGTGCTCGATCAGCCTGGGGATTTCTCCTATGCCTCTTTTCTCATCGATCGCTATGGGTTCGGCGGGAAGCCCCGCAAGGGGTGTGATTTGTGAGGCGATGGCAGAGGTCGACGCCTTGACGAAGGCCGTCTCGATCTTAACCCCGCCTTCTCCGATCTCGAACTTCTGCAGCTTGCCGGTGACCAGAAGAAAGACCACGACGGGAACCACAGCGACGACGATGTCCGCCGGCTTGACTTCGAATCGGCTGTTCTTGGCCCGAATCAGCACAAGCAGGGCGAGGATGAGGACGAAACTGCCAATAGAAAGAGGAATCATGAGGTCCATTTGCCACCTCCATGCATGGATCAGGAATGGTATTAATCTGGGACGATACGGCCTGCATAAACGTTGACGCCATTGTGAGACCATACCCGTTCCCCACGCTTAACAGTCACCTATCAGAATTAAACCGACACGCCCCCACGCACGTTGACCGACAAGGCAAGCGGCGAACAGCTCTGGATCGGCGATTGGCAGGAACGCTAAAAGCGGGTGGAGGGGAACAATAGAGGGTTATCGATTTTCCGGAGTACGGTCAAGCAAATTCCGGGTACCGGATGGTTGCTCCAATAGACGAATGGCGCGGTGCCGTATGAGGTACGGGTAATCGGCGGTCCCACCAAGCGATAGCAGCGGTTTCACGGCACGATGTCCGGTCGATCGGCGTCACCGCCCCGGCGGTGGGGCACGATGCGCCCCGGCTCTGATGGCATGCTTGACATCAGCACGCGTATTCTTACGTTAATCACCATGTAAGCATACCACAAAGTATCACTTTTCCGCGCCTGGATGGATCATGGACACCGACCAAGAAAAAATTGGCAAGTACGACATCATCGCCCCGCTTGGCAAGGGGGCCATGGGGGTTGTTTACAAAGCTTTCGATCCCATGATCAAACGGTTCGTGGCCTTAAAAACCATCCATCTGGGCTTCACGGAGCCGCCGGATGACGATATCGCCCAGCGGTTCCATCGCGAGGCTCAGGCGGCCGGCAACCTGAATCACCAGAATATCGTGGGCATCTATGAATACGGTGAAGACGCCGGGCGGGCATTCATCGCCATGCAGTATGTGGAAGGGCAGACTCTGGTCGACCTGCTCAAACGCAAGCACCGGTTTTCCCTGGCCGACATACGGCTGATCCTGACCAGCGTGCTGGCCGCCCTCGATTATTCTCACCGCATGGGGGTGATCCATCGGGATATCAAACCCGGTAACATCATGCTGGACAGCACCGGAACCGTCAAGGTGATGGATTTTGGAATCGCCCGAATCGAGTCGTCCGAGTTGACTCAGACCGGAACCATTATCGGCACGCCCGGGTACATGTCCCCGGAACAGCTCCTCGGCGAAACCGTCGATCTGCGATCCGACATATATTCTGCCGGTATCGTTCTGTATGAACTACTCACCGGCGAACGGGCTTTTACCGGTTCATCCTTCGCGTCGGTCATCTATAAGGTGATCCACAGCGACCTCTCGCCCCCGTCGCGCCTGAAGCCGACGCTGCCCGGCAGCCTGGATGCACTGGTTGCCAAAGCCTGCGCCAAAAAAGCGGAGGATCGCTATCAACGCGCCGGTGAATTCTCAGCCGCCCTGGATCGTGCGTTTGCCGCGATCACCGACACGCCGCCCGTCGCGGCAGCCTTGCCCGACCAACCCGCTGACAGGCGGGCTGACGACCCGTCCGCCGCTGTCCACGAGTCCAAGACGGCAAGAAAATGGCTTGCCGCAGTGGCCACGCTTGTCGCTGCGGCAAGCATGGCCCTGGCGGCCTGGTACCTGCTGCCCCTTGGCCGGGAAGAAAAACGGATGGTGGCAGCATTGCCCGGCACGGCCTTCAAAGATTGCGACACGTGTCCGGAAATGGTTGTCATCCCCGCCGGGCGGTTCATTCAAGGGTCGCTTTCCACCGACACACCCCGTGAAGTCAATGAGGGCCCGGGGCGCCTGGTAACCATCGACTACACCCTGGCGGTAAGCCGCTACGAAATCACCAGAGCGCAGTTTGCCCGGTTTGCCGATGAAACCGGTCACGAGAGCGCCGGCTGCAGCACCTACAACGGATCGTGGGAACTGGACAATCAACGCAGCTGGCAATCGCCGGGCTTTGAGCAGGACGACACCCACCCGGTCACCTGCATTTCATGGAATGACACCCAGGCTTATTTGCGCTGGCTCTCCGACCGGACCGGGCATGAATACCGGCTGCTCAGTGCCTCGGAGTGGGAATACGCCGCCCGGGCAGGGACGGCCGATACCGGCACCTGTGAATCGGCCAATGTGGCCGACCGGTCGACCGTTGCAACCTATCCGGGATGGGAGACCTTCGACTGCCGGGACGACTTTGTCCACACAGCGCCCGTGGGGTCTTTTCAGGCCAATGCTTTCGGCCTTCACGACATGATCGGAAATGTCTTCGAGTGGGTCGCGGATTGCTGGAACGACAACTACGCGAAAGCGCCATCGAACGGGTCCGCGTGGGAAGCGGGTGACTGCAGTCGCCGCGTTCTGCGGGGCGGATCCTGGTTCACCCCGCCCGGGTACGTCCGGGCCCCGTTCCGCAACCGGTTCGATGCGGACTACCGCGGCAGCAGTTTCGGTTTTCGCGTGGCCCGGCGGCCCTGAATAGACGTTTATGCAAAAACCGATCGAGTCCGGCTGACGGCACGCATGCATACCGATCAGGAGGAAAAAAATGAAACAAACATACGCATGGATGATCGTTGCCCTTGCCATTCTTGCCGTAGCAGGCTGCTCCCATCGCGCCCCGACCATCGCCCATGTCCATATCGGCCACGCCATGACCGGCTGGTATGACACCCCGGATAAGCAAGGCCTGTTTGTCCTGGCGGAAAACAAAGCCGCGGAATCGCTGAAATACGCGCAAGCCGCGGCCGACGGGAGCCGGGACCTCGCCCGCATCAAGTCCAATATCGACCGTGCCGGGACGCTCAGCGACGGTCAGGCCATGGGAAACGAAACAACTGCGCAGTATGGGGTCAAGCAGGCCCTGGCAGGTGCGGTCAGCCACATCAGTTATGCAGCCACGTCCCCCGATGCGACTGCCAATACCCAGGCATTCGCCGACGGCTTTGCCGCCAATGCCGCAGCGGTCATGGATCGATGCGACCTGATCTCGGCGTTGAGCGGTGACATCGGCGGGACCGATTCGGTCGAAGAGGCCGTCCTGCTGGCCCCCGAGATCGAGAAACTGGCCCGGGCCAATCTCCACGGAGAGGATTTGGACGGTGACGGCATCGTCGGTTCGACCACCGACGAATATGGCCTGGCACAGCTTCGCCGGGACATCGAGGGCATGATCGCCAGGGAAGATCCACCCTATGCCACCGTGAACAAGTGGTACCTGTTCAACCTGATCCGACTGCCCGACGGCAGCTGGATATTCCGCAACAGGTATGCCAACGAGGTGGATGACCCCTATGGCGGCGGGGGGGGCGGTGGTGGTGGAGGTGGTGGTGGCGGATATTAGACCGGAACAGGATGATCAAGGAGAGGTATCACACCCATGATCCCACCTAAATGCAACCGTTTCTGCATGGCCGGCCGGATGGCGGCGATGGCCGTGGCGGCACTTATCGTCTGCACCGTTCCTTTCACGGTTGCCTGGGCGGCCGATGGTCCCGCCTCCTGCCTGTCCGCCACCGGCGAGGCGGCCGTCGCGCCATGCCGGCGTGAACTGCTTCGCGATCCGGGCAACATGGAGATCCGCTTTGCGCTCAGCGATGCTTTGATGGGATTGCGGCGCTATGCGGACGCCGTTGCCGTTTTGCGGGAAGGTCTGGAGAACTTTCCGGGCGACGATGCGATCAAAAAGAAGCTGATCCTTGCCGAAAGCTACCTGGACGAGCAGCAATATATCGAAAAGCAGCAAAAAAGTAACGCCGCCGCGTCCCAATCGAAAAAGCAGGACACCCGGGTCCGCCTGAGCATCATCCGGTGTGAGAAGTTAAAGGGCGATGCAGCCATGGCCGCCTGCAACGAAGGGCTCTCAATGGACCCCGACCACCCCGGCCTGTTGACGGGCAGGGGAAATGTATGGCTGGAGATGGATCGCTTTGGCAGGGCCATTCGCGATTATGAAGCGGCATTGGCCGTGGATCCGAAAAACCGGGAGGCCGCCAAAAGCCTTCGGCTTGCCCGGACCAAAAGAGACGTCAAGGTTGCGCAATGCCTTGGATCCGATGGCCCCGAGGGCCTGAATGCGTGTGATGCGGCGCTGCTCGAAGGCGCTTCCGACGAGTTTGCCGTCCAGGAGCGACGCGCCGGCTTGCTTCAAGCCATGGGGCGGGAAAAAGAGGCCGTTGAGGCTTACCGGATTGCCGCACGCCTGAACCCTGCCGACGGTCAGATCAAACGGTCCCTGGCTGCGTTGTCCCCCCGCAGCGAACAACCGGCGCCATCGCCAGTCGCCGGCCGGGACACCGCCGCCCCGACGGTGAAACCGCCGTTGCCTGAGAAAAGCCCTCCACCCAAACTGGTCGTCCCGGCAGCGCCTCCTGAAATGGCGGCGGCTACCGCACCTGAACCGTCTCGCCAGCCTCCGCCGGCCAAGGTATTCGATCCGCCTGAAATGAAGAAACCGTTGCCTGCGCCAGCCACGCCTCCGCCGGCGACAGCAACGGCCGCCATCCAACCCCGGCAATACAGCAATGCACCCGAGATGCCGGGCATCACCCACTGATCACCGACGATCGCCCCGTGCACATAGGCGTGGATGACTGTCAGGTGGGATCGATCTCTTGAATTCGGGCGGCATTTTCTCCCGGCGGGCTATCCCTCAGGCGAGCGCCTTACGGACCTCTCGCGCCAGATCGTCCATGCCGAAAGGCTTCTGGATAAAATGGACGCCCTCATCCAGCACGCCATGCTGGACAATCACGTTGGCGGTATACCCGGACATGAAAAGGGTCTTGATGTCCGGCCGGATGGCAGCGAGCCGGTCACGCAGTTCCTTGCCGTTCATTTTCGGCATGACCACGTCGGTCATCAGCAGGTCCACGGCTGAGCCAGTCGATTCAAATAACGCCAGGGCCGCCTCCGGTGTCGAGACGGCTTGAACGGTGTAGCCGATGCGTTCGAGCATTGCCCGGGTCATCCTGCGCACCATTTCGTCGTCTTCCACCAGGAGCACCGTTTCTGTTCCGTCAACTACCGGCACAACCTCCGATTTGATGGCGGGCACCTTTTTGTCGGCCATCCGGGGAAGATAGAGGGTGAACGTCGTTCCCTGCCCTATCTCGCTGTAGGCGTTGATGAAACCGCCGCCCTGCTTGACGATGCCGTAAACGGTGGCGAGCCCGAGCCCCGTTCCTTTGCCCACCGCCTTGGTTGTAAAAAATGGCTCGAAGACATGGGAAAGGGTTTCCGGTTCCATTCCGGATCCGTTGTCGCTGACCGACAGTCGGACAAAGTCGCCGGGGATGAATCCTACATGTTCGCGACAGTAGGCTTCGTCCAGATGGGTGTTCGCCGTTTCGATGGTCAGTTTGCCACCGGCCGGCATGGCATCCCTGGCATTGACCGCCAGGTTGATGAGAATCTGTTCGATCTGGGTGGGATCGAACTTGACCGTCCAGAGCCCCTCTTTGGTGAAGACCTGTAGGTCGATGTCTTCCCCGATCAACCGGGCAAGGGTCTTTTGCAGGTCGCCAATCCGGCGGTTCAGGTCCAGCGCTTGTGGCGAGACGACCTGCTTGCGGGAAAAGGCCAGGAGCTGGGTGGTGATGTCCCGCGAGTGGATGGCCGCCTTTTCGATTTCCATCACTTTTTTCAGGAGCGGATGGTCTGCGGCAAGGTCCCGTTTCATCAGATCCGCGTAACCCAGGATGACGCCAAGCATGTTGTTGAAGTCGTGGGCCACCCCGCCGGCCAGCCGTCCGATCGATTCCATTTTCTGGGCCTGGTAGAGCTGGGATTCGAGCTTGGATTGTTCCGCTTCCGCCTGTTTGCGGGAGGAGATATCCCGGACGAAGGCGACATGGTGGTGTTCCCCGTCGCTGAACAGAATGTGATTGGAGGAGACTTCCACTGGAAATTCGGTACCGTCTTTGCGCCGGTGGATGGTTTCGAAGATTCGGTTTCCGTCCACACTCATCTCCTGCCACTGGATCTTCCAGCGATCCTTGGGAAAATTGGGGTCGATGTCCCACAGGCGAATCCCCATCAACTCCTCCCGGGAGTAGCCGAGGGAGCGGCAGGCCTGGTCATTGACATAGAGGAAGTCACCATCGCGGCCCATCCAGAAAATCGCATCCGATGACCGGTCAATGGAAAACTGAAAGCGCAGCAGGGTCTCTCGTGCCCGTTTTCTCTCGGAGATGTCGGTGGAGAAGGCACAGCTGTATTCCTTGCCGCCGAACGCCACATAGTTGGCCGTTATCTCGACGGGAAAGGTAGTTCCGTCCTTGCGCTGATGGGTGGTTTCGAAGGTCCGGACGTTGTCCCGTATCAGCGCCGACCAGTAGTCGTCCCATACCTGCAGGTCGAAATCGGGGTCGATGTCCACCACCGACAACTGCAGGAGTTCTTGCCGGCTGTAACCAAGCGACCGGCAGATATGATCGTTGACATAGAAAAACCGTCCGTCCCGTCGGATCCAGGAGCAGCCGAACGACGCCCGGTCGATGGTGAACTGGGTCAGTTTCAGGGCCTCCTCGGCCTGCTTTCGTTCGGCGATGTCTTTCACGAAGGATATGGAGAAGATCTCGCCTTCAAACTCGTGACGGTTGACGGTAACTTCAACCGGAACCGTCGAGCCGTCCTTACGGGAATGCACGGTTTCAAATACGGCATGGCCCTGAATCGCCAATTTTTGCCGGTGCGCCTTCCAGCGCCCCTTGGAAAAGCTGTGGTCGATGTCGAAGACACGCAGGCCCAGAAGCTCATCCCGGGAATACCCCAGGTAACGGCAGACCTGGTCGTTAACGCTGAGAATCCGCGCGTCTTCATCGATTCTGAAGATCCCCACCGCAGCATGGTCAAGGCAGAAGCGGACCAGTTGCAGCTCGCGCTCCGCCTGCTTGCGTTCGGTAATGTCACGGATGGCCGCAATACGGGTTTCACGATTGTCGATAAGGGACGTGCGAACCCGGATCTCCACGTGGAAGACCGTGCCGTCCTTGCGCATGGCCAGATGTTCGTATGGCTCCAGCCGGCCTGCGGCCATGAACTCGGCCACCCGCGCACGATCCTCAGCGGCCACACAGTTCGCCACAGGTAACCCGATCAACTCATCGCGGCGGTATCCCAGCATGTGGGCGAGCTGATCGTTGAGATCCACAAACACACCGCCCCGGGTCAGGGCGATGCCTTCGAAAGCGGCGTCGGTCATGATCCGGAAACGCTTTTCGTCGTCATCCCGCACGATCGCGGTCCCTCCACCATCGGCAAGACCGGCGAGTGTCAGGAGGATCAACGGCGGTGAATCGCCTTGGGGATCGATCCGGCGAGCGCGGATGGATGCCTGATGGGGGTCGGGAAGATCATAGCGTACTTCGGCCGTCTCAAGATCGGGACCGGAAGGGGATTCAAACAGTCGGGCGAGCGCCTCTTTAAGCGTTGACGCTGCCACCTGCCCCATACCCAGTTCATGGAGCATTTGGCCGTCCGTTTCATCCGGGGAGCGCCCCCAGTATCGGCAAAAGGAACCTCCGGCTTTGAGGATGCGAAAGCCGGCGTCCAGGAGAGCGGCAGGTTCATGCATGGCGTCGAGGATAGCGGCCGGCAGCACCCGTAGCCGCTCCGGGTTCCCCTCACATCGCTTAATGCTCATGGGCAAACCTGTCTACGCGATCGAAAATATCGATGGTTGGTCGGGGACGTTCAGCGTCAACCGGATAGGATTACGTTTTGGTCGAAACCGAAAACAGCTAACAGTGAAAAATAACATATCAGAATGTCAGCAGAAATGCAATTTATAGCCGTTTGGCCGAATCATCCGGCCATCCCATTGCCCGCAGCCTTCATCGGAACCAACCGGTACCCTTGAATCGTTTGATCATCTCAGTCGGTATGCACACCGCCAACGACGATCAGCCCATCCACTGGCGGTGATTAGCGATTGGCTGCCGCCCCTTGAGAAGAAGTCCACGACCCGGCCGGGTGCTCCGGTTTAACCGCCCATCAAGGCGGTGGTTGGTGCTCCGTGGTGCCGGGCATCGCCCACTGAGAAGACCGGAGCGTCCCCGGTTCACGAACCACGGGGTTACTCGCCCGAGCCAAGCTTATCTTCAAGAAAATCGGCAAGAATCTCCGGGTCCTGATAGTAATCGGCGCCCCGGCGATCCTGCAGAATCCCCTCCGCCGCCTGGCTCGCCGCCTCGGGCGTCGTTCTGAATTTTCCTTTGAGATAACCGGCAAGAACCTCTGTCGCCTGATAATAATCGGCGCCACGACGGTCCGCCAGGATGGCTTCGGCAACTTTTTTACAAAACGAATGGGCCATTTTTCAATCCCTCCTTGCTTGGTGGTGGAAAAAGCCTGTCCACCCGAGCCGTGCTGCCGGCTTATGCATGAACGCTTTCGAACGATTGAAAATCGTAAGGGTGAATTCGCCATGCAACCGGTTGGCGTCCATTCGTGAGGGCCAAGGACCTGCGCAGGCATGGCGATCCACGTCCTCGGCCTGCTCGAGCGATGGATGGACAATCGCCTGGTTAGCCGGCATAATCCCGCAACCAGATTAAAACCATCCGAATAGTGAGCACGAGGATGGCGACCGTGGCGCCAAGGAAAAAGAGGCCGACCCACCCATACCAAAACCGGGCAATCGTGTGCTTCAGTTTACCGAAGCGCCCCAAGGGGGTGTCGGACTTATCCGGCACGGCGCCGAAGGTCACAATGAACGCATACGTGCTCAAGCCCCATATCAAAC
>NZ_JBUOIV010000058.1:0-33952 GCF_055467485.1 Desulfosarcina sp.
CAGCGTGCGCATGTATCCGATGCAATACAGGGAGACCAGGATCCAGAGAAACGAGGAAGTCACGGCAAACATCAGGCCGAAGGCATCCACGCGATAGCCCACCGCGATTCCGGCGCCGATATCGATGATCCGAAAATCGAGCCGATCCCCGCCGACGATGGCCGGGGCCATCGAGAGGATGATGGCGAACTGGATCACCGCCGCAATGAGGGTGGCGCTCTCACGCAGGTTGGGCTGCCGGCGGAGCAGCACAATCGCTGGTGCCGCCATCAACGGGCAGAGCACCGCCAGAATCGGTTTGATCGAGGCGATGGCTTCGTTCACGGGGCCCCCAATCCGAACGTCGTGTTCACCGCATCCAGAACTGGCGTCAGGACACCCGACATCCAGGCAACGCCCACGGCAAAGGTCAGCACCCCCAGTGTGACGCACGGAACCAGCATGCTATACGGGATTTCCTCTATGTGAATATCCGCGTTTTGCGCGACAGGCGTTGGCCGAACGTACATGGTTTCGACCAGTCGCCAGAAATAGACGATCATCAGCAGGGTGCTGACGAAGATCACGGCAACGAAGGCATACTTTTCGGCTTCCAGCACAGCCAGAATGAGATACCACTTGGTGACGAAGCCGGCGCTGGGCGGCATGCCGATCATGGCCAGAATGGCCAGCAACAGGGCCATGCAGGTCCACGGCATTCGCCGGCCGAGACCGTCGAACCGGCGAATGTCCCCACGGTCGAACTGATGGATGAAGGCGCAGGCTGCCATGAACATGCACCCCTTGATCACGGCGTGATTGAGGATATGCATGACCGCCGGGGTCAACCCCTGGCGGGTAGCCGGGGCCAGCCCGATGGCCAGCACGATGTAGCCCACATTGGCGATACTGGAATAGGCCAGCATCCGTTTGAAGTTGGTCTGGCGGATGGCAAAAATGGATCCGGCGATCATGGCCGTGGCTGCCACCCAGCACAAGAGGTCGAAGACCGGCAGGATGCGGTGGATGAAGTTTATGGAAAATACTGAAAAGAGCACCCGGATCAGGGCATAGGTGGATGTTTTGGCCACGGCTGTGGAGATGATGACGGTAACCGCGGACGGGGCGTACGTGTAGGCGTCCGGCTGCCAGGCATGCAGGGGAAACAGGGCGATCTTGATGGAAAAGCCGACGACGATGAAGACGAATGCGGTCTTTACGGCACGGGTTGAATAGAGTGCCGGCAGGATGGCATTCAGGTCCGCCATGTTGAGCGATCCCGTCATCACATACAGATAGCCGATACCGATTAGGTAAAAACTGGCGCCGATAGTGCCGATGATCAGGTACCTGAATCCGGCCACCGAAGCAGGCCCCCGGCCGATGCCCACCAGCGTATATCCGGAAAGCGAAGCCACCTCGAGCAGGACGAACAAATTGAACATGTCCCCCGTGACGATGATCCCCACCAATCCGGTGACCAGCAGGAGATACAGACACCAGAACAATGCCACCCGATCGGGCATTTCCCCTTCAACCGGTCGCTTGGCATAGATAGCGGCGATCAGGCTGAGCCCGGTGACCACAACCAGCATGTAGGCACTGAGATGATCCACGTAGAATTCGATGCCCCATGGAGGATTCCATCCTCCCAGCCGGTAGTGGATCGCCCCTTGCGCGAAAACCGTATTCAGGGTGACCACCGACAGGATGAGGCAGCCGCTCAACGCCATAACCGCCAAGAGGAACCCGGCACGTCTGATCCACCAGCCCGTCAAGAAGACACAGAAGGACGTCATGAGGGGAAGTATGACAAGTATGGGAGGAATCTGGGCAGTCATGGCTTGGACCCGTGAAGTGAACGAATTCGGTTGGTTCAGGTGTCCGGACGACGGAATCCTTGGCGTATGGCAATCCTCGCTGGTGCGTTGATCAGGCTGCCGGTTATTGAAACAGCGCCTGCATGTCCGGATGGTTTTTGATGGCCTGTTTGAACTGTTCGGTGCGAATGTCGAGGCGTTTTTTGATGATGACCAGCAAGCGCCGGTAAAATCGCAGACCCATCTCCGGATCGCTTTCAAAAAGCTTGTGGATCTTCGTCGGTTTGAAAGAAAAGACTTCGCATGGCGCCTCACAGACAGCATCTACCGTATACATCTCGTCATCGATCATCGCCGACCATCCGAAAGAATACCCCGGTTTGATTGCAGCGACGCAGGCGGTTACCTGGTCCGAGATTCTCTGCTCCAGCAGCACCTGGCCGGAGCGCAGCATGTAGAAGCGGGTCGAGGGCTCTTTGGCCTTGAAAATGATTTCACCCTTGTCGAATTTGAGTACGTCGACAATCTGGGCCAGCCGGTCTCGCATGGGATCCGTCAAATAGGTGAGCATGACGATCTGTTTTAAATCAGCCCCGCTAACCATCGCTTTCTCCCTGCGGTCCGTCCTGCAGCTGAACCAAAATCTCATCTTCATCCAGCGTTCGGTATTGCCGGAATATCTTGATTGCCAGGGCCAGGGCGACCCCCAGGGTCGCAACGGCAACCACGATGGCCGTAAGCATCAGGACATGGGGCAGCGGATTGATGTAATCGACCGCCCGCAGTGCATGGCCATGGGCGCCAGGTCCATGCATCACGATCGGAATGGTGGCGTCCCTTTTGGCACCGATGGAGATGAAGAACAAAATCACCGCTGTCTGCAGAATGTTCATGCCGATGATTTTTTTTACCAGGTTCTGCTTGGCGATCATGGCGTAAAGACCCACCATCATCAACGCGATGGTCATCCAATAATTGGCCTTGGATACGATCAGAACCCCAAGCTCGTTCACGTCTACAACCCTTCGTCGTACCGGCCGGCCGAGGCCAGGCAGTAATAGAGGTGGACCATTACCGCCATCACGGTGATGCCCACGCCGATCTCGACCATTAAAATGCCGTGGGAGCGGACCGCCACCGCATCGATACCCAGCAAGGAGGAAAGCGCACCATAGTCCAGATAGTTCCCACCCAGCAGCATGCAAAGCAATCCGGTGCCGGCGTAAATGAAGACACCCAGCACGCACAGCCAGACGGCCCGCTTTTCATCCATGCGCCTCAGGCCTTCCCGTATATTGTTGGCAATGGCGTACAAGATGATCGATGCGCCCAGGATGACTCCTCCCTGGAACCCGCCGCCCGGACTGTGGTGGCCGTGGGCGATGACATAAAGGGCAAAGAGCTGGCTGAACGGCACAATCAGTCGACTGGTCGTTTTGACCACGACATCGTATGGCACCCACATCAGGTCGATTCGTTCAAATTCCTTGGACGTCGCCGGCGGGGCGAGGCCGGTGGACAGGCGCAGGGTGATACCCGAAGGCAGATGCCGGTACATGCGTGAATCGGGCTGGATGCGCCTGAAAACCCGCAACAGGAAAAGACAGGCCACGCCGGCAGAAAAGATGACGACGGTTTCGAACAAGGTGTCGTAACCCCGGTAATCGGCCAGAACAGCCGTAACGATATTGGGGACGGATGTCTGCCTCAGGGACGCTTCGATATAGTGGGGCGACACATGCATGCTCGCCGGTGCGCCCGGGTCTCCCCACGGCGGAAAATCCTGGGATGAATAGACCAGCAGGCTGCCGAACAGAAGGACGATTCCGATCCCGGCTGCTTTCAATCCTTGGTCCTCCTCGACGTGCGAAACACCGCGGCGACGAACAGCACGGTGCTGACCCCGGCTCCTACGGATGCTTCGGTAAAGGCCACATCCACCGCCCCCATGATGGCCCACAGCAGGCACATCATGAAGCTGTAGGCCCCAAAAAGAATGGCGGCCCCCAAAAGGTCTTTGACCGTGATGGCGGCGATGCCGCAGATCAATACGATCAGCAGGACCACGAATTCAATCTGCCAAATCATCGTCGACCTTCTTTTGCCATGGTTTGAGACCCGCCCGCACCCCTGCATCGACTATGGCATGGGTGGCCGTCGGGCTGGTGAGATGCACGAAAATGACGATCAGCCCAATCTTGGCGGCCGTCAGGATATGCTCAAGGCTCGGATCGGCGATCACATACAGGGCGACCGCGGAGAGCGCCAGCAGCTGGCCGGCAGTATCCAGTTTCCCGGCCGGGTGCAGCCGGGTATAGAAATCGGGAAAGCGCAGGATACCGATGGCACCCCCGGTGAAAAAAACCAACCCGCCGCTTAGAAGCAGCCCGACCACTATTTCCATGGCAAAATCCTCCCCTCACAAGGGTCATTCGGCGGGTTCTTCATTCAAGTCTCTCTTTTTCTGGAAATATCGTGAAGCCGCCAAAACGGCGATAAAGTTCAACAGCGCGTATGCCAGGGCGATATCGACGAACATCTCCACCCGGCCGTAAATCAGCCCGATCAGGATCAGCAGCACCGTCGTCTTGCTGCCGATGGCATTGACCCCCACCAGGCGATCCAAAACGGTTGGCCCGAAAACGGCCCGGTAAAGGGGCAGCAGCATGATCAGGCTCAGGTAAAAACTGCTGTAGAGGAAAAACGTGTCCATTATTCCCGGAAAGCGGCAACGATCTTGGCTTCCATTTTTCCCGGAAGCGATTGCCCGGATGGATCATCGATGCAATGGACCGAGAACCGGCCGAGTGCGGTCACATCCACGGTAATCGTGCCGGGGGTCAGCGTGATTGAGTTGGCAAACAGCATGCGGGCGTAATCGCTCTTCAACCGGCTGTCGAATTTGATGATTTTTGGATTGATCAGTTCCATCATTCGCGGATGGAACACGAGGACCATCACGTGCAGGTTGGCGGCAAAGATCTGGACGATCAGCCAGGGCACATATCCGGCCAGTCGCAGCCATAGTGAGAAGACGCCTCTTGGTTGGCGGGAGCCGAACATCAGATCTCCGCAGAAGGCGGCCACCAGGGCACTTGAAATGATACCCATGGCAAGGTGAAATCCATCGAACCGGCCGGAAAAAACGATCCACAGGGCAAACAAAATAAAAAAGGAGAGGACAGCGGCGGTGTTGAACCGTTTCGCGCCGCAGCGATTCACGGGGGCATTGCGTGGTCTAACGTTCCCGTGGGATGGATTGATGTCGGTTCTCAGATTTCACCTCCCGACACGGTCTTTCAAATAGCTAAAAAAAGAAAGAACGATTTTGCCCGGAGTGTCGGCAGGAAGATGGAAATGCGACGGCAATGTCAGCCGTGATGATAAGGGCGCCAATAGCAGGAACAGCGACCGCAGGTCGTATGGCGGTTTCTCATGAGCATCGGGCTTGTATATGGATTGATCATAAAAAGGGGATTGGGTTTTGTCAAATTTTTATTGGCGCAAGGAAAGAGGCATCCTCAGCGCCTTGTCCATGGCAGGCTTCTAAGAGCGATCAAGGTCGGGAAGCTGAATAATCGGACGCGCGAATGATCCCATAACCAATTGAGCCATGGCGACACGCATATTCCTTCTCGCCTTGTACCAAAGAAAAGAGTATGTTAATAATCAGCTGTTTGTAACGATTATGGTGATAAGGGCAATTTACGACATAAAAAGCGATCGGCAAGCCCAAAACAAGGCGTGACGCCAATGATAGACGATACCCCTTATATCATAGTGGACAACCGGAAAATCTCCCCCATCGAACGGTTGGTGCGACCGAATTGGGCAACCGCTGAACAAAAGGGCCGGGAGGAGCATACCTTCGGCGTTGTCGACCGGGTTACCCTATCCAAAGAAGCCCGTGAACGTTCCATGCAGCCACCGGCCCACACCGGCACCGCCGCACCGACTCTCGAAGACCTGCCGAAAAAACAACCTGCCCCCCGTTCCCTGTTGACCTATTCACCCAAGCGGCGTTAGTGACCAAAACCGCGCCTGCCGTTATTTCCGGCAGAAAAAGTGCAGATTGAACGGGTCGTTGGGGATCGTTGTCACCGACACCCGCCCGAACCCGGCTTTTGCCAGCATTTTTTCAGCCAGTTGCCTCCCCCACATCATCCCCAGACCGGCACCACCATCCACCAGCCCTACCGGCATGCAGTGCATCAGGCTGACCGTGTACAAAAATGCGCCCATGGGATGGTTCCGGTTGCCTTCCATGTCGCTCTCCGCCGCAATGTCGATCATGGAAAAGGCGCCGTCTGGCTTTAACAGTTCATGAATCCCCCGCAGCGCCTCCAGCGGCCGGGTCTGATCATGGATGGCATCGAAGGCGGTGATATAGTCAAAGCGCGCGGACAGGCTGTTGGGATGGTATAACTCGGCTGCGTCGCGCTGTTCGAAGCAGACATTGGTCAAGCCCATTTCATGGGCATCGGCCCGGGCGGTCTCAAGGGCGTCGACGCTGATGTCGATGCCGGTAAACCGGCTGGCGGGAAAGGCTTGTGCCATCAGGAGGATGGCGACCCCCTGGGCGCATCCCAGATCGCAGACATGGATGCCCCGGTGCAGGGCCTGGACGATACTGCCTTCGTCCACCGACGGCAGGAACGTATTGACCAGCACCTGGCGGTGCTTGGCGTCGCCCAGCTGCGCCATGAAATCATGAAAGGCCGGATACTGTTCGTAGGGAACCCCCGCTCCGGTCAGAAAGCCCTGGAACACCGACTCCATGGCACAGGCCGTCAACAGAGGGATTTCCTGGGTGTATACGCCCAGGTTGCCGCTTCCGGCACGGCGCGCGAGAACATCCCCATGGGCTTTGGGCAACAGGAACCGGGGCTGGCCGTCATCGTCCCGGACCAGCGCCACAATCTCCCCGCACACCATCACCCCCAGCCACTCCTGCACATACCGACGGTTCAATCCGGCCGCCTTGCAGATTTCTTCCACGGTGCATGGCCGAGCCTTGGCGTCCATGATGTCGAACAGGCCGGCACGGTAGCCTAATCCCATGGCCAGATTCAAGGAACCATGGTTGAGGATCTCCACGATCTTGTCTTGAAAGGGTTTTGCATCACCTTGCATGAATGTTCCTTTCGGACCGGACCAGGCGCTTTCCAATTCCCAGGCCGGTTAACGGTCCATGTCCAGCAGTTTCCGCATCGCCTCAGGCAATCCGCCGGACTGAAAGGTTGTGGGTTGGGTATCACCGGGAAGATGGAGGGTCAGCGCATGGGCATGCAGGCCCAGCCGGTTGAAATGGCGGTGCCGCCGCAGATAGTTCAGGGCGCGGACCGAACCGTAGCGCCGGTCCCCCACGACCGGGTGGCCCGCCAGCTTGGCATGCCGGCGGATCTGGTGCTTCCGGCCGCTGAGGGGTTCGCATTCGACCAGGGAATAATGCGGGCTGTGGGCCAGTGTTCGCCATCGGGTGGTGCAGGGGATTCGTTTGCCTTTGCCCAAGGGATCGTTCCGCCCGGCGGCCGCAGCGGTCAACGGCCAGCTCCAGTCGGCCCGTTCCCGTTCTGCGCTCGGCATTTCAAGGCGGCCATGGACCACTGCCAGGTAATGCTTGCGGACGGTCTTTGCAGCGAACTGCCCGCCAAAGAAGGCCAGTGCTTTCGAACCGCCGGCCAGCATCACGATGCCGCTGGTGTCCCGGTCGAGGCGATGGGCCGCGTGAATGGCGGCAATATCCCGGCCCAGGGCCGGCAGACACCCCGCCCGCACGGCGGCCAGAACCAGGGAACACAGGTCGTTTCCAGGGTCGTTGTGAATGCTCAAGCCACAGGGTTTTTCAACCACCAGCCAGCGCGAGCCGCAGGCCACCAACGGAATCCGGACCTCTCCGGCGGCAATGACCGATTCAGGATCGGGTTTTACCGGCAGGCGGGGCGCGTTCATCGGACAAGGTTGTCCAGGGCCGCCCGGGCATCGCCGAGCAGCACGTCGGCACCGCATCGATCGAACAGGTCGATGCTTCTGGAAATATAATCCCGGGCATCGGTGAATCGTTTTTTATGGCCGTAGAGCAAGCCGAGATCCAGGCATGCCTGGGCCAGCCTGAGGCGGGTGCCGATCTGCGTACCGATCTGGATGGCCTCGCGCAGGTAACGCTCTGCCAGTCGGGATGCCACCGGCAGCGTCCGCAGCAGGAATCCGGCATTTCTGATCGCGGCCGGAAAGCCCATGGCCCCCTTTCGCAGGACCAAGGAGAGGTAAAATCTGCCCAGCATATGCGTGAATATCAAATCGTGGTTGCGTTTGCCCCGCTGCCGGTGAGTCTGAATCCGCTCTCGAATGATGGCAACCCCTTTTCCCAGGTTGCCCATGGTAGCCGAGACGATGCCATAGAAGGCATTGGCCGACGTGCCGACATATTCGTAACCGTACTGCTCGGTGGTGGCGATGACGGCTTCGAGGGTTCGGGCGGCAATGGGGACCTTGCCTTGCGAGAAATAGGCATAGCTGAGAAAAAACCGGGCATTCAGGCTGTAAATGGGGTCGACCGACACCTCGATGGCCTTTATCAGCAGAGACTCGGCCTTCATGAAATCTCCCGCCGCCATCCGGGCGGCGCCCATCAGCAGATAGCCTTCCGAAAAGGTGCGGGCATCTCCGGCCGCCTCACCGAATTGGAGCAGCTTTTCTCCGGTTTTCCAGCAGTCATTGATATCCCCGCTGAAAAAATGCAGCAGACCCATTCCCGTCAGGTTGAACCGGATCAGCTCGCGATCGGTTTCGATCCGTTCGGCCACCTTCGCCGCCTGCCGACCATAGGCCAGGGCCTCGTCCATCCGACCCAGATCGGTACAGGTCCAGCAAAGACCGGCGCTGCTGTAGCCGATCAGGTTGTCGTCGCCCAGGTCCTGACCGATCTTCAAGGCGCGCATCAGGTAAGTGTAGGATTCCGTCACCAGTTCCCTGCGCTGCAGTGCCCATCCCATGCAGACCGCATACATGCCCGTTCGCAAGGGGTCGCCAAATTCATTCACGGCAGCCTCATGACTTCGCAGCAGGTCCAGCATCTCTCGAAAGAGCCCCCGTTTGTTAAAGGCAAAGTACCACTTGATGATCAGGTCGATGAGCATGGCCAGTTCAACGGCGGTGGGGGCGGCAATCCGGTTCAGAAGCCGGTAGGCTCTCTCGTAGTAGCCATGGGATTCCTCCACGGCATATTTTTCCAGGCTTTTTTCACCGGAGCGAATCAGGTATTCAGCAGCCTTGTGGGTGCAGTCGCTGTTGGCGTAATGCAGCGCCAAGATCTCCAGGACGTTGTCCAAACGGCCGTGAAACAGGTTTTCCAGGGTGCGGGCGATCCGCTCGTGAATTGACCGGCGATCGGTCTTCAAAAGGCTGTTGTAAACCACTTCCTGAACAATGGCATGCTTGAAGCTGTAGGCCGGTTCATCCTGGCCCGGAATCCGGCGGATCAGATCCACCCGTTCGATCTTATCGATGCACGCCTTGACTTGGGCGGGGAACGCCGTGACCCGGCCCAGCAGCTCCAGACGAAACACGCGTCCGATGACCGATGCCTCCTGAAGAATGGTTTTGGCGGCATCTCCCAGCCGGTCCAGCCGCCCGTGAATGATGCCGTTGATGGTGGAGGAGAAGTCGGAAAAGTCGAGGGATTCATCGAGGTGCCAACCACTGCCGATTCGCTTGAGGTGCCGGTTGTCGATCAGGGAGTTGACGACCTCCTCCAGGTAAAAGGGATTGCCTTCCACATTCTGGAAAATATAGCGGTCAAGGGCTTCGGGAATGGTGTGGGTGTTCATCAGCGACCGGATCATCTCCCTTGACGATGGCGCATCCAGATCGGCGAGCCGGATGCTTTCACGCGCATAAGATAGGGGTTCGCCACGCTCACCGTCAGGAAAATCCAAGGTCGGTCGGTAACTGATCACAAACAGGATGGGAAGCCCCGACTCTTTGAGAAGGAACCGAATCAGCGAGACAGAGGATGGATCCGCCCAGTGCAAATCTTCGATGCAGACAATCGTGGGCTCCCGACGGGCCAGTGCCGACAGCAGGGTGATGAATGCGCTCTGGAGCCGGGATTTATAGATCTCGGGGCCGGCCGCCAGGGCTTCGGTCGAAGAGACGGCATACAACCCCGCCAAGAATGGAGCGACGGCATCCGGGTCGTCCACCAGCGGTTCGATCCCGGCCTGGAGCTTGGTCTCGATAATCGTTTCGGCGTCCTCTTCGCGGATCTCGAAAAGCCGGTTGAGCATGTCGATAAACGGGTAATAGGGAATTCCACGGTTATATGCATAGGCATGGCCGTCCAGCCACCGAAAGGCCTCCGCTGCACTGGAATCTTTGAATTCCGAGATCAGGCGGCTTTTCCCTGTGCCGGCATCCCCGGACACGGTCAACACCGTGCCTTCCTTGCGCAGCAGCCGCATCGCGGCATCTTCCAACTGCTTCAATTCCCGGTCGCGCCCGATGAGTTTAGCTTTCAACCCGTGGACCCGCCGCACTTTATCCGGTTGCGGGGTGACCGATTGAACCCGGTATACCAAAACCGGCCGAGCCCGTCCCTTGACCGTCACAGGGGGTTGGACTTGAAAGTTGAAAAATCCGGCAGCCGCGGAGAAGGCGCTGCTGTCCACCAGCACTTCTCCCGGTGCGGCCAGGTCTCTGAGCCGGGCGGCCAGGTTGACGGTATCGCCGGTGATGCCGTGTCGCCCGGTCTTTTCTTCCGTAGATCCGGTAACCACCAGGCCGGTGGCAACGCCCGATCGCATGGCAAGCGCACCGCCGAGGCGGTCAGCGTAGCGACGCTCCAATCGCGAAACCATCCGCCGGATTTCCATCGCCGCCCGGATGGCCCGGATGGCATCGTCTTCATGGGTCTGGGGCATGCCGAATACCGCCAGCACCCCGTCCCAGAGGATGCGGTCAACATATCCCTCGTAGCGGGAGATGATCTTGACCATCTCTTCGAAGAGATGGCGGGTCACCTCCCGGGCCTCTTCCGGGTCCACCCGGTTGAAGGTTTCCCGGTAGCGGCTGATGTCGGAAAAAAGCACGGTCACATGCTTGCGTTCGCTTTTAAGGGATTCTACGCGCTGATCCGAACGCTGTTCGAGGAGTTTGCCGCACTGGTCGCAAAACTTGCTGCCCGGGCGGTTAACGGCCTGGCACTGGCCGCATTGAACCGCCAGAGGCAGAACGGCCCCGCACCGGCTGCAGGCCGCCGCCTGTTCATCGACCGCACCGTGGCACTGGGAGCATATCATGAGTGGCGGGCCTTTCGTGGAACAATCGTCTCTGCTGGGAATTGGACCACAGATACCTGACATGTGAGAACAAGTCAAATCCCCATTACAGCGGCAATGGCATCGCGCATGCGTATCACCTGGGGGTCTGAATCAGGCTCGTTCACCATCAGCGCCGCAGCGATGGCCAGGGCTTTTTGGCGGTCAGCCCGGCAGGGAAGCAAACCGGGCAGTGCACTGAGTGCCGCCTCCGGCGCGGATTTCATGATCGCGGACTGCTTTTTGATCATTGCGCTCAAGGTGGCGCCATGAACATCCGTCAGGCGGATATCCCGGCCAGCCAGACCGTCATAGGCCGCAAGGCTTCGCCGGCGCGTACCGGAGCCGGCATGGGCCAGAGCAACCATGATTCTCACAACCGCATCGGCAAAGCCGCCGGCGTCGATATCCGCCAGCTCGCCGACCCGGCATCCGCTTGATTCGGCGGTGTCATTGGCCGTTTCATCGGTCGCTATCGCCCGCATCCACGGATGGTCGAAAATGGCATAAAACCAGGCTTCGATCGTCCGGTCACGATAATCCCGATAGATGTCCAGGCTTTTCGATACGGTATCGGAAAACATCTTTTCCATGGCCGAAAAGGGATTGTCCGGCAGTACCGGCCGACGTTGTTTTCTCACCTCTTCGGCAAGGCGGGCCACCGGTGCCATCCACGGGTTCAGGTCGGAGAACCCATAGCGGGAAGCCCGCAGGGGATGCAATTGCCTGAGTGTTTCGGCCGTGGCTTCATTCACCGCTGCCTTCACCCAGGGCCGCACCAGTCGACGATAAACCCGATCGTTGAATCGCGAAAGCGCCTCCGCCGACCCAAATGCGACCTGGTCGTCGTCATCGTCATCCATGGCCAGTATATCCGCCATCTCCCGTTCTTCGAACCGGACCTGCCGCATACCGCCGTCGTCATCCGAGATTACCATTTCGTAGAGGCCGGGAGCGAGGTACCCCATCAGGTCGATACTGGCGATGATCTCGCGATGCTCTTTACGGGAAACACCCGCGGAAACGAAAATACCCAGATGCCCGATGGTGCCGTGGACCATATAAACGATGGTCTGCTGCCTGCGTCGGATTTCGTCCACGCTGCCCCACTCGGCCGGTATCCAGTTGAGGGCCTGCTGGGGAGGGGTGATGTTATCCCCATGGGAGGCAAAGACCACGATGGGCCCCTTCATGGCCTTCAGGTCAACACGCTGGTCGTTCATCACCAATCGCCCCCGTTGGGCACGGTTGCCCACAAACAGTTGCTCAACGATGAAGTGGATCTCTTCGGCGGTGAGCAGGTAGTAGCCGTTCCACCAGCGCTCGAACTCCAGGTAACGGTCAGCTTCCGTGTCCAGGTTGGCCCACAGGTGATAATGCTTGTTCCATAGGGTGTTGGCCGGGTTGAGGTCCTCGAAACCGGCCACGAGGTGGGCACCGTCGAACATGCCATTTCCCAGGTCTCCCCATAAGGAGGCCTGCCACACGCCGCCTGCCAGGCCGCCCTTGTAGCGCATGGGATGCTTGCCTTTTACGCCGGCCCAATAGGACAGCGGTGCACCGTTCATCACGATGGGCCCGGTGATGTCGGGCCTGACTGCCCCTAAGAGCGCGGCGGCCCACCCGGCCTGGCAGTTTCCGATAATAGCCGGATTTCCAGCTTGCGGATGGCAGTCCCGCACCGTTTCCACAAACATGGCCATGGCCAGTTGAACATGATCCAGGGTCTGCCCGGCGACCGGCCGGGTGCTGAACAGGATCACATACACCGGATATCCCTGATCCAGAGCCATTCCGATTTCCGAATCGCGTTTGGCGCCGCCGATTCCCGGGCCGTGGCCCGCTCGCGGGTCGATGATGATTATTGGACGCGGGGATGCCTTGGGGGACGTCTTGACACGCTGGAGACGCCGTTTCTCCTTTACATCGTGCAGCCGGGGTTCGGAGGGGGTCCGGCGGTCCCGGATCCTGGCCAGGTAGAAATTGGTGGGCGGATCCATTTTCCGGCCGTCCAGCAGGATGTCGTATGAAAAAGTCAGCACCGGCGGCTGGCCCTGACGAAGATGATCGAGGTACTGGTTTCCCCGGCGTCTCATGATATCGGCAAATAGAACCGTGCGCTGAAAGTAATCTCCGGCATAGGCGATGCCATCGGTCAGCCAGCGCAAGGGGGAACCAGTGGGGGTTAAACGGGTCGTAGGTATGGCAGACATGGGTATCTCCGGCAGCCGGGACCGCTGTTGCCATGGTGCTACGAGGCAAAAACGGTATAACCGACGCTGTGGGTAGGGGTTATGCTTTTGGTTTCTGTTCGCTGTCGAGGCGCCCTGAGGGGTCCGGGTGTTTCGCATCCGGTTTGTTTGATGCGGATGGATGGGAAAGGCCGAATAGGTTTAGCATGCCTTCGATAGAGGATGCACCGGACATCATCTCCGGCATGCGTTTGGGCAGCTCCATGCCCATATCCAGCCACTTTCCGAATTGCTGATCAAACGCCTTTTTGGTGTCCAGATAGTTTTGGAGGGTCTTTTGAAAATATTTTTCGAAGAACTCGCCCAGAGCATTGTCTCCGTATCGGATAATCAGGTGCAGCACCGATTCCGGCAGCAGGCTGTTTCTTCGTTTGGCCGCCTCCAGAACAATCTGGGTGAGGATGAAGGCGGTCACATCCTCTCCGGTGGAAGCGTCGCTAATCTGCACCTGTTCGCCGGAGCGGATCATCGTTGATACATCTTCAAGGGTGACATAGCAGCTGTTGCGGGTATCGTAGAGCCGCCGATTGCTGTATTTTTTCAACAGTAGTGGATCAGGCATGGATCGAATATTCCCTTCTCATCTTGATACGATGCAACAAAAGCTCATTTGCGATTGGTTTTCAGCCTGCTTTCTTGAAAGATATCTGAATATATACAGTACCTGAAAAATTGCAATGGCAAACTGGCATTATTGTGCAATGCAACATTTTATCATTGACATCCGCCGCCGGGGACCTATATTGAAACCAAGTGATCACCCCCCCTCTCCCACGAATGTGACGGCGCAACAGCGATCAGTCGTTGCGGGAGAGGTGGAGGGAAAATACACACGCAACCCGTAACGCTTACCCCAAACCCAATTACAGGAACAAAAAAAGGAGAGCAACCATGGATCAGAAACAAGTTTTCAAGCAGATGGTCGACTTCAACAAATCCGCATTCAACAATGCCTTCAACGCCATGGTAATGGTTCAGGACCAGAACGAAACCCTGGCCAACACCATGTTGAGTCAGGCCACCTGGATGCCCGAAGAGGGCAAAAAGGCCGTGAAGGAATGGGTGGACACCTTTAAAAAGGGCCGCGAAGAGTATAAGAAGACCGTGGATGAGGCGTTCAACAAGGTGGAGGAATTCTTTTAGTCGAGTGATCGACTAACAATCAGGAACGACCATGCAAAGGGGATGCAACATGATCGGAAAAACCTTCGACCAGCTTGCCATCGGGGATGCGGATCGATTCGCTAAAACCGTGACCGATTCGGACATTTACCTGTTTGCCGGCGTTACCGGCGATTTTAATCCGGCGCACATCGATGAGGCTTACGCACAGGGCACGTTTTTCAAGACACGCATCGCCCATGGCATGCTATCGGCGGGTTTTATTTCCGCCGTGATCGGTACGCGTCTGCCCGGCCCGGGAACGGTGTACCTGCGACAGACACTTGATTTTCTGGCCCCGGTACGCATCGGTGATACGGTGACCGCGACGGTGGAGGTGGTCGAGAAAATGGAAGATAAGAAACGGGTCCGCCTGAGAACGACCTGCGTCACTCAGGAAGGGACCCGGGTGTTGGACGGGGAGGCGTTGGTGAGCCCTCCCCGGCCACCGAAAAAAGCTTGACCGTCGGCGGTGATGGGATGCCAGCGGCCCGAGACGCTATTTTGAATCGGGCCGCCATCGCCAGTTTTCGTAGTAATCCCAGCCCACCATCGAGTTGAGCTGTTTGAGTTCTCCGTCCTTTTCCTGAATGGAGGCCTTCATGACATCACCGCTGGACACCATCCCGATGGTTTTTCCATCTTTTTCGATGAGCAGGTGACGCACCCGCAGCCCCAGGAATTTATCCATAAGATTGTAGACCGTGTCCGTGTGGGGCGCAAATATAAGGTCCCTGGTCATGTAGTCCTCGATGTGGACGGTCTTGGGATCGAAGGCCTCATCGAGGGTGTTTCGCATGAGATCGCGCTCCGTCCAGATGCCCACCGGCTTGCCGCCACGGGTCACCATGATCGCCCCGACCTTGTGCGCGTTCATTTGCTTCAGCGCTTCCAAAACGGTTGTCCCCTCCGGGACACACAGAATATCGCTTCCCTTTTCCTGGATCATGTCGTTGGCTGTTTTCATCTTTCTCCGCCTTTGTATGTGGGTTGCGTGAAACCGCTGCAGCCTCTGTTTGCCGGTTGCCTGGAGGCGCATGAAAGTTGACCATGGGGATGGCTGTTTGCGGCCGATGCCTTATCGAATAAAATAGCCTTCCGTCTTCGCTCTGTCAACGACACCCAAGCTGCGTGTTGACACCGGCCGACTCACCCCATTATAGTTCTTCTCGGTTCGGGCGGCGGTCATCGTCACTCGACGCCTCATGACCCTCCACAGATGCGGTGCAGCGATGCAGCAGGCCCCCAGGTCCCTTTTTTCAGATATCCAGCATATTTTCCGGCGACGATCGCCGGGCGATGTGCAGCTGGGCCAGGTATTGGTAAAGCGGGGCATCATCACCGACAAGCAGTTGGAAACCGCCCTGGCCGCCCAGCGTCAGCGGCTGGTCGAAACCGGCCAGGCCGTGCGCCTGGGCCACATCATTACCGAATTGGGGCTGGCCGCCGAGACGGCTGTGGTGGGGGCAATCAATGAGAACTTCAGGATTTCCGTCGCCTCCCTGTCGGACAATATCCGGGAACTCATTCTCCGGCAGCGCGGCACCCTGGCCGAGCGACTCCCCGCCCCGGCCATCCCCATCTGGCTCAAACTCAGCATCGGTTCGCTGATCATCGTCACCGTCACCATCGTTTCTTTCAGTTATTTTATCATCAACCGGCAAAAGGCCCAGCTTTTCGACCAGACCGTGACCGTTGGGACGGTAAGCCTCAACTATTTTGTCAATAACGCCCGCATTCCGCTCATCGACGACGACATTCTCAACCTCAACACCCTGATCAAGGAAGCCACCGCCACCGAAGGACTGCGCTATGCGGTGGTGACCGACAACAGTGGTCTGATCCGGGCACACACCGATGTGGATCGGATCGGCACGACCCTGGCATCCCCCACGCCGGCAGCACAGCCGGAAACCCGTGGAGACATTTCCTACTTTTCTTTCGTTGCCGATTCCGGTGAACAGATGCTGAACCTGACCCGGGAGGTGATCTTTCAGGACAAGATCGTAGGGGCGGTGCACGTGGGCGTCTCTTTGGATTTTATCGAGCGGCTGGTCAACAAGGAAAAAGGATTCATTATATACGTAACCGCTGTAATGATGACTGTCGGGTTGGCCATCGCGGTTTATCTGGGATTGCGATTTTCAAAACCCATCCTGGAATTGGTGGCCGCCACTGAGGCCATCGGCAAAGGAGACTACCGCTACCGGGTGGAACTCAATCGTCAGGACGAACTGGGCAACCTGGCCACCGCCTTCAACCAGATGGGCGAAGAGCTGTTCCGGCATAAGCTGACCCGCCAGTCCTTCGGCAAATATGTGGGCGAAGATGTGCTGGAAATGATTCTGGCCGACCCGGAAAAGATGTGGCTGAAGGGCCACAAGAACGATGCCACGATCCTTTTTGCCGATATCCGGGGATTTACCGCCTATAGCGAAGACCGGGAACCGGAGGAGGTGGTCGACATGCTCAACACCTATTTCGAGATTGCCACCCGCGCCATCATGGAATACGGCGGTTATGTTGATAAGTTCATCGGCGACGGCGTGTTGGGGGTTTTTGGTGTACCGGTGTTCAGGAAGGACCATGTGGAGCGGGCCGTGCGGGCCGCCCTTGACCTCATGGATCAGTTGCACATGCGCAGCATCCATGGTAATCCTCTTTTGTCTGCCGTGGGTATCGGTATCCACACCGGCCCCATTGTTTCAGGGAACATCGGCTCCCAGGTAAAAATGGAGTATACCGTCATCGGTGACACGGTCAATCTGGCGTCGCGTCTCAGCGAGCTGGCAACTCCCGGAGAAGTCCTGGTGACGGATGCGGTCTATGACCGGCTGCGCGCACTCGTCAGCGTGGAACCGGCCGGCACACGCACCATCAAGGGCAAAATCGCCCCCGTAAGAACCTGGCGCGTGGCGTCGATCAAACAAAGGGACTATGTCAAATCATCCGATTAGACATCGATCATTCCGATTCCTCATCTGCACAGCCTTGCTGATTGGCGCGATTCTGCTTCCGCCAGCCATCCATGGCGAGGAGACCAATACCGACCCGGCCCTTCCGCTGCCCCTTCTGGTGAGAGCCCGCCAGACCGACACGCCGGCCTCCATCGCCCAGCGTTTTTTAAACGACGCCTCCAAAGGGTGGATGATCGTCGAATACAACGGTCGCGAAACGTTTACCGGGGGTGAGCCGGTCATGGTCCCCACGGGACCCTTCCAGCCCGGCGGCCTGTTTCCGGACGGCTATCAGACCGTTCCCGTCTTGGCCTATGCGGGTATCGGTGATTCAACCGGGCAGGTCTCGCCGTCAACCTTCAACGACCAGATGCACTGGCTGAAAAACGAAGGCTTCGTCACCATTACTCCCGACGCGCTCATCGATTTTATGAAATTCTCGGGCCAGCTCCCCCGCCGGTCGGTTCTGATCACCTTCGATACCGCATCCCAAAGCCTCTATGCAACGGGCATTCCCATTCTGAAAAAACTGGGATTCACCGCAACGGTGTTCCTGTCCACCAGCGCTGTGGGCCGCAAGCATGCCATGACCTGGGACCAGGTCAGGCAGTTCCGCAAAGACGGCTTCACCATCGGATGCCGTGGACGAAGCGGACGATCGTTGACCCGCCGAACCAAAGGGCAGGCATTCGAAACCTATTTCAAATTAGTGGAATCCGAACTGCACCGCTCGCGCCATGAGATCGAGGCGCACCTGGATGAACCCTGCCTGTACTTGGCCTACCCACATGGCGACACCAGCAGCCTGGTATCCGCCATGGCCGCCAAACTCGGGTTCGCAGCCGCCTTCATCCGGCGAGCCGGAAACAATCCTTTTTTCGCAGACCGGTACGGCATCCATCGCACCCCCATCGACAGCCGGGTCGACGCGGAGCAGTTCGCGAAGCTGCTCACCACCATTATCCCGGCAGACCTCAACTGATGAGACGATTGCCGCCAGTCATCGCCCTCATTGCCGCCGTCATCCTTTGCGGCTGCGCGGGAACGATGAATTCGGTATCAGAGTTTTTGAGCGCCGGTCCCTGGTGGGCGGCAGCACAGACCGGCAGCCTCAGCGAACGGGCCAGATCACTGGAGGCCCGCGGTGAGCTCGCCATGGCGTTGGATCACTGGCGGCTGGTTGAGCGCATAGCGGCAGACCCAGCAGCAGCCGGTCGTGAAATATCTCGTCTGAAAAGCAAGATTGCCGACGCGGTCAACACCCACTATCAAAACGGGATCGCCGCACTGGGAAAAAACAAGCCGACGGCCCGCAACCATTTCCTGGCTGCACTTCGCCTGGATCCCACGTTTCAGCCGGCCCTGGTACAGATCAATGCCCGCTTTTCGCCTTTTCCGCTGGCCGTGAACCAGCCGGCTCCGGGTGACCGGCCCGAGACCGTCGCCAAAGCAGTCTTCGGCGATGAAACAAAAGCCTTTCTCGTGGCCTGGTTCAACGATCTGCCGGTGGGCCAGGAGATGCCGCCCGGCACCCTGCTGATTCTGCCCAAGCTGGAGAAGACGCATCCAAAGAAAGTCCGCAAAAAAAAGCCGCCTACCCAACTGGCCGACGCCAAGGCGCTGCTGGCGGGAAATGACCTTGACGGTGCCCTGGCCCTGGCCGGGCAGGCGGATCCAGATGACCCCGACGTCCAAACCCTGATCCACACCATCCATCTGAAACAGGCCAATGCCCGAATTGCATCGGGATTTTTGGAAGCCGCCCAGGCGGCCCTTGCATTGGTTCCGGACGGGTTCGCAGGCAAGGATGCGGCCGCAGAGGCGCTGCAAGCCGCCATGCAAAAGCAACAGGCCGCACGCGTCCTTGCCGAAGCCCGTGACCATTTTGACAAGGGGGAGTATCGGCAGAGTCTCGACACGGCCGAACGGCTGCTCGAGGAGGCGCCGGACAGCATGGACGCCCGCGATCTGGCCAACGAAGCGCGCTACCGGCTGGCCCTGGACCACTTCGACCGCAAGCGTTTCTTGGAGGCCAGAAAGGTGTTGGAGCAAGCCGATGAAAGCCATGAGGCCAGCATGGCCCTGAAAAAAACCGTCCACACCCGCTTAGCGAACCTGGCCCAGATTCACTACCGCAACGGCGTGAAACACTTTATCAACGAGGACCTCAAGTCAGCCATTGCCGAGTGGGAGATCGCCCTGGCCTGCGATCCGTATCACGACAAGGCCCGTGAGAACATCGGCAACGCCCGCCGGTTGATGCAAAAGATCGAAACCCTGCCCTGACATACGGGGAAAAAAACATCTATGCAACATGCAGCGGTCCATCCAATGGGCTGTGGCTCAGATCGGGGTCCCGGCGACGGGGGATGAAGGGTCTCGAAGATATCGGACGGTATGCCAAACCGGCATCAGGAGGCCAGGTCGGCGATGACATGGCGCACATGGTCGCGCAGCTGTTCCGGCGTCAAATCGGCAATTGTCGCATAGGCAATCGCAGGCCCGATGGATACCCGAACCGGTTTGGGATTCAGGTGAAAGGTCCCTTTGGGGTGATAGTCAAACAGCCCGCTGATAGCAAAGGGAAGGATGTCGGCGCCGGCCTGGCGTGCCAGGTGAAAGGGCCCCTTCTTGAACGGCCCGATTTTGCCGGTGAGCGTGCGATGGCCTTCTGGCAAAATGATGATGGAACTGCCCTCACGCAGTCGCTGCCTGGCGATCTCAAGACTCTGCTTGGCTTTCTCCAGGTTGTTTCGATAAATCGGGATGCACCCCCAGCGGGTGACCAAACTGCCCCACAAGGGTATCGAAAAGTGGTAAGCCGCTTCAACGGCCACATAGGTCAAAGGGATGGCGGCAGGAATCACGAACAGGTCGAACAGGCTCTGGTGATTGCCCATGATCAGATAGGTCCGCGTCCGATCCAGGCCGTCCAGTCCCGTTACCTTGAGCCGAATACCCATTATTTTGATCTGCACGGAAAAAAGGAACCGGGCCAGGGTAAACACCCGCTCCCGGGACAGCAGGAACAGACCGGCGGAAAGAATGACGAAGGTCAGCACAAAAAAGAGCGACCCTGTCACCCACAATAGTGCGGACTGCAGCCTTTTCATGCGAAATACCTGACCCATCGGGGATGAATGGCAACCCGGGTCGGCGTGGATCCGAACAACTCGCCATCCGGCAACAGGGGCTTGGGCGGATCGGTTTCCACCGAAGCCGTCCTGGCCCGGTAAAAATTCACCGCCGGATGCCGCCCGTGGGTGCCTTTGAAAATTGTTGGGAAGGCGGCCATCAATGACCGGCGGGTCATCGGTCCCACGACCACCACGTCGAACCAGCCATCGTCGATCGCCGCATCCGGCGCCATGAGCATCCTGCCCCCGGTGTACCGGGAGTTGCAGAATTCAACGAAACAGTTTTCCCCTTCTATTCGCCGACCATCGATTTCCAGCTGCATCCGGTGAAACCGCAACCCCAGCATCCGGTGAAAGACTCCCAGGACGTAGCTGAAATCGCCGCACCGTTTCAATCGATGGGCCGTCTGAGCCACATCGGTGACAAAGCCGAATCCGGCGAGATTGACGAAAAACCAGGGCTGCCCATCCTGGGTGAAACTGCACACGTCCACCGGCCGCGTTTCTCCTGCGGTCAACGCCCGGATGCCGTCTGCAGTGGTACAAATGCCCAGGTCCCGGGCGAAGGAGTTTCCGCTGCCCACGGGGATGATGCCCAGCGGGGGCAGGCGGGCAGGGTCGTGATACTTCAACAAGCCGTTGAGAACATGGAAATTAGTCCCGTCGCCGCCTAAAGAAACGACGCCATTGTAGCGTGAAAGGACCAGTTGGCGCGCGATATCGATGGCATGGGTATGGTGCTGGGTGATGAAAATCCGGTAGTCGATACGGTGTCGGTCAAGATGCTTTTCCACCTGGGGGATGATTCGGGCTCCTTTTCGACCCCCGGCGCTGGGATTGGCAATCAGTGCGATGGTCATGGGCGGCAGCGGAAGGTCCTTTCTGTTAAACCGGAATGAATGGCCGACGGGCCAGGTTCAGTGGGATTGACGAATGTATCGGTTCAGGTTGTCGTTGATCAGCACATCGATCCGGCCTTCGTCACGAAGCCTTCGGATCTGCCGGTTGATGGCCGGCAGCAGTTCTTTGTAAGGCGATTTCCTGGAAAAGGCAAAATAGAAGTTTTCCACGACCATGTCTTTCTTGGCAACGCTGAGCTTCTGGCCAACACCTAAACGATTGGCTGTGATCCGCACCGCATAGTACCCGAAAAACAGGTATTCCGCCTTTCCCGACAAAAGATGGTCGATCATCATGTCCACGCTGTAGACCCTGATCATTCTGAGTTCTTTTTCGATGAACCGGTCCATGCTGTCCCCGAAGCTGTCGCCAAAGAGGGTCACCCCGCGATGGTCCACCAGATCTTGACGGCCGGCGAGGGGAAAGGTGTTGCCTTTGACGACGAATACGGACGTAGGGTCCTCGCAATAGGGCTCCGAAAAGTCCAGATAGGACTCCCGTTCAATGTTTCGGTAAATCCCGGCGATCAGATCCACCCTGCCGTACCGGGCGTTCTCCTGAACCCGCTTCCACGGCCCCAGAAAGCGGCTGTCATAGGGTTTGCCCAGGCGGGTAAGGATCATACCGGCCAGATCGGGGCAGACCCCCACGATGCGGTCTCCTTCGCGCCACATGAAGGGCGGGTAGTCGGGATGGCCGGAAATGATGATGGGGGCGTGGATCCCATCTTCCCGGGCAGACACCCCTGCCGGCAAGTGAAAGATCAAAAGCAGCAACAGGACGGTTTCTGGTTTGCGGTTCTTCCACTCAGGCATTGTGGGTTGAATCTCCCTGCTATCCGCCGCATCGATGTATTGGAAAAGGACCGGCGCCCGCCTGGTTCGCGGAGGGCGCAAACGAATCCATGGTTGGCATAATCGGCATTATACCCACCCCCGACAAGCCGCGGGAAATGCTCTGCCGGCAGCGGCCGTGCGTCGCGGCACCGTAAGGATGATAATCGATTCCCCGTTCGCTGGCTAAATTCGCCGCAAGCGACGGGAAAACGCTCGCCGTCGCGGTTCAAATCGTCTATATAGACTTGAAATACCTCTAACTCAACGTTCGGTGTTGCCGGGCAGCAATAGAATCGCTGAAGACGCCCCTGACAACCCGGGACTTTTTTGGTAGATTGGGCGCAGACCGCCGTTGAGTTGATCGTGCAATGACGCAAAACCCTAAAAACCTGCATCAAGCCCCGACGATGGCCCGTTTCTGATCCCGCCAACCCACGGACGAAAGGAATCCTTGCATGCAAAAACAGGTGACACCCACCGGCGCCGAGGATGCAACAGGCCGCACGCGCCAGCGTTACACCATCCTTCTTCCGGGCATCCCGGTTTCTTCCAACCGCGGTGCACTGGGCTGGTCAACGGTTGCCCTGATCGAGACCGGAGGCCTCCGGATTCTTTTCGATACCGGCTCCTATGGCGATCGCAGTCTGCTGATTGAGCGACTGCAGGCGCTGTCGATAGACCCGCAGGCGCTGGACGCCGTGTTTATCTCCCATCTGCACTACGATCACTGCCAGAACATCGATCTGTTCGCAGACATCCCGCTCTTGGTGAGCGAACGCGAACTGCGCTATGTCCTGGACGGGGAATACAGGCAGCGCCGGGATCCTTATGTGCCGGCGACCACGATCCTGAGCCTGAAGAACCGGTTTGAGACGGTCCTCGACGGCAGCGAGCCTTTTCCGGACGTGCGCGTGGTCGCCCTGCCGGGCCACACACCCGGCCAGGCCGGCCTCTTTCTGTCCAGGGAAAAGATTCTGATGGCCGGTGACGGCGTAAAAAATGCCTGGGATTTCGCCAACCGAATGTCGCCGCCGGCTTTTTATTCCCAGGATGCCGCCCTCGGCAACTATGAATGGGTAGCGGCCAACGCCAGCGAAATCGTACCGGGGCACGACCGGCCGTTTCGTCTGGGGGCGGACGGCACCCCCGCCTATCTCACCGCGGCCGCCGAGGTTACGCTGACATATTTCCCGGACCCGGGTTTGGAACCGAAAGAAGTCCACCTGTCCTGACGGCCAGCGGTTCAGGCTTTCGGGTCGCCCACCCCTATGGACACCCCTGGGCCCGGCACCTGGGACCACTACGTCTGATACAACCAATGAATGAGTTTATCCAGAACGTCCGGTGCGTTCCAGTCAATGGCGACGGGATGGGGTCCATCGCGCCTGGACCGCCGTTCAGCCTCCGGCAGGTTCATTTCGTGGCGAATCCGCTCCAGAAGCGACGCCTGGCTGCGAAAAACGGCGTGGGCGGCATCCATGCCGATGCGCTCAAAACGAATGCGGTCTCCCGGAAGGGCCTGGGCGACACGCCAAATGTCGCTGGAGATCACGGTTGCAATTTTGGTGTACCCCCCGACGGTCTGTTCGCACAGAAGGATGATCGGCTGCCCGTCCTGGGGTATCTGCACGCCTCCCGGCAGGCTCGATTCTGAAATGATGCTCTGGGGCATGCCCGCGATCTGGGAGATAACCGGCCCCTGGAGCCGGCAACCCATGCGATCAGCCTGGGGAGACACCGTAAACCATGCGTTGAAAAAGACATCCAGGCCATGATCGAAGAAATCATCCTGAGGGCCGGGAATCGCCCGCAGGGTAATCTCGGTGGGATAAGCCGGAACAAGCGCCTCCGGCACCCGGCGCGCCGGATGGTCGATCGCACCGGGACAGCGCCTCAGGCAATCACCGGCCTGAAGGGGCCTTCCCTTGAAGCCGCCGATGGCCGCGCCGACATAGCAGGAGCGGCTGTCCATAACCAAGGGCACGTCGATGCCTTGCGAAACCGCCAGATACCCGCGGCAACCGCTTTTCGCCATGCCGACGCTCACCGTATCTCCGGCCTTTACGGGCACCGCGCGCCAGCCTGAAGCCGGGGCGCCGTTGATTGAAAAGGACATGTCCGCGCCCGTCAAAGCGATGGTCGCCGGGGCGAGGACCTTCAACACAGGGCCGGAAACGGTCAGTTCGAGCAGCGCCGCCGTGTCGGGATTACCCACCAGCATGTTGGCGATGCGTCCGGCGAAATCATCCAGCATGCCGCTGGGCGGCACGCCAAACCGTTGCCAGCCGAATCGTCCCAAATCCTGAACGGTCGTGTAGGCACCCGGCGACAGCACCTCGAAGATGTCAGTCATCCTGGCCTCCGCCGGCACGTCGCCGGTACTCGTCCGGGGTGATCGGTTCGAACCGGAGGGTATCGCCCGCGCGCAGGAGAAAGGGGTTCGGCCGTTCAGGATCAAAGAGCCGCACGGGCGAGCGGCCGATGAGCTGCCAGCCCCCCGGACTGGCGATCGGATAGATCCCGGTCTGGTTGTTGGCAATACCGACGGAGCCGGCCGGAACCCGGGTTCGCGGGGAGGTCAGCCGGGGGGTGTGCAGTTTCTCCGAAAGCCCTCCCAGGAAGGGGAACCCCGGGGAGAATCCCAGCATGTAGATGGGGTAGCGGGGTTCCGAATGGAGGCGGATGACATCATCGATCCCGATGCGGTTATGCTCGGCCACAAAGGCGATGTCCGGGCCGTATTCCCCGCCATAACAAACCGGAATGACGCTTTCTTTCGGTGGAGGTGGCTCGATCCGGGCCATCCCCTTGAACAGGGATAGAATGCGGGTCTCGAGCAGGCAAGGGTTGGTCGTCAGAGGATCGTAGACCACGACCACAGAGCGGTAGGTGGGAATCACTTCGCGGACACCGGGGACCGCGGCCGTCTCCAACGCAAAGGTCATCGCCCGCACGGCTTGATTGATTGCAGGGGCAATGGCGTCACCGAACTCCACCAGCAGGCCCCTGTCGCCGGCCAGGCGGAATCTCGGTCGATCGAAAGGTCGACTGTTCACGGCCACCGCGTCCATCAGCGGCCGCCGTCAAAGGGGGCGACCCGGATGTTCTCTTTTTCCAGTGTCTGGCGGATCTGCCGCACCAGGTCGACGGCCCCCGGCGTATCGCCGTGGACGCAAAGGGTCTGGGCCTTCAAAGGGATCCGTTTCCCGTCGACCGCAACGACCACGCCTTCCCGGGCCATCAGGAGCGCCCGCGCAGCGACCTCGGCAGGATCCTTGATCACCGCTCCCGGCCGGCTGCGGGGGACGAGGGTGCCATCGGGGGTATAGGCCCGATCCGGAAAAGCCTCTCGAATGACCTTCAGGCCCATCGCTTTGCCGATGTCGGCGACGCGTTCGCCCTTTTGGCCGGCCAGGGCCATGTAGTAAAGCTCCGGGTCGACGGCGGTAATGGCCTCGGCGATCCCCCGGGCGATCTCTTCGTTGGCAATGGCCGACAGGTAGAGGCTGCCGTGAGGCTTGACGTGGCGGAGCTTCAGGCCGTGAGCCGCGCAAAACCCCTGCAGCGCACCGATCTGATAGATCATGTAGGTGCGAATTTCATCGCGGCTCAGGGTCATCTCCCGGCGCCCGAACCCCATCAGGTCGGGATATCCGGGATGCGCGCCGGGGCTGACGCCGTGCTCCTTGGCCATGCGGATGGTGCGATCCATCACCATGGGATCGCCGGCGTGCCACCCGCAGGCGATGTTGGCCGAGGAAATGTAAGCGATCACGGAGGCGTCCATCCCGAGATGGTAGGCACCGAAACTCTCGCCCATGTCACAATTCAGGTCCATGCTGGTGGTTGCCATCTCCCCCCCCTAAAACGTCTCTATGGCGCCGGCCATCACCTCGCAGGTGTAGCCATGGCCAACGGTTCGGTTTAAAACCGGATCGTACATGGTAAAGTCATATCCGTCGCCGGCGACCAGACCCGCCACCGTGCCGATCGTTCCCGAAAAGAGCACCAGGCCGTCACCGAGCCCGCCCAGGCGCGTTTGAAGATCCTCTATCCAGTATTCGGGAGGCAGGATCGCCGCGCAGCGATCCTCCTGGTAGAGCGACACCTTCCCGTTGCGGGTGACCGTGCAGTGCAGCTGCAGCTGGTCGAAGTGGTCCTTGACTTCTTCATAGGGCCACAGTTCCCGGGCGATGACGTTGAGGCACAGGTTCTTGGATTTGGCCACCGACACCGACTCCAGCCTGCGGTCGGTGTGATCCGACCCGACGGTCACCAGGATCTCCCCCCGGTGCCACAACAGGACCCACTCCACTTCTCCCGAGGTTTGCGGGCCGTGCACCTGAATGTGACGGCTGTGGGTTAACAGGTGGTTGCCCAGCGCCAGCAGGGTGGGAATATTTTTCGGTGCCGCAACCCCCACTTCGGCCAGTTCATCGATGTGGTGCTGCAGGGCCTTGCGGTCCCTGCCGACCCAACCGGCGTTGAACATCCGTTTGGCACTGAACACGATCTGTTCCGGCGCACGATTCAACCGGTTGATTGTCAACTCAAGCTCGACTCGCATGGCTGGGTATCCTTTCTCTATGTTCACGAACCATTTCTATCGCTTTTAACTTCCATAGGCGACACGAGCCAGGATGCAGATACAAGCGACGCGGTGGTTGATAACAACCGCTATCCCGCCATCTGCATCGGCAGGACCATGACAATAACCGGGAAAATGGTGATCAGAATCACGGCCAAAAAAATCAGCAGGAAAAAAGGAACCGCGGCCATGGCGATGTTTTCCAGCCGGTCCCCGGTCAGCCCCTGAATGACGAACAGATTGAAACCCACCGGCGGGGTGATCTGTCCGACCTCGATGACCAGCGTCAGGAAGATGCCGAACCAGACCGGGCTGAACCCCGCCTGAACCACCAGGGGAAGGGTGATCGGCAGGGTCATGACGATCATCGAGATGCCATCGAGAAAAAAGCCCAGAAACATGTAAAACAGGGTCAGAATAGCGATCAGCATGTAGGGGCTCAAGCCCAGGGAACCGATGAAAGCCGCCACCTGGGCCGGCAGCTTGAGGTAGCCCATGGCCACCGCTAAAAAACTCGCCCCGGCAATGATGAAGCAGATCATGGCCGAGGTCTTGATCGTTCCTTTCATGGCTTCCACCAGGTTTGACCATTTCAGGTCTCCCAGCAGTGCGGCGGCGACTACGGACCCGACGGCGCCGACGGCCGCCGCCTCGGATGGCGTAGCCAGGCCGGAATAGATCGATCCCAGGATGAACAGGATCAACGTCGACACCGGCAGCAGTTTGACCACCGCCAGGAATTTGGCCTTGATATCGAATTTTTCCCTTTTTACCGGGGCCAGTTTCGGGTTCAGCAAGACCCGGACGATGACGTAGCTCATGCAAAGCCCGGCGACCATCAACCCGGGAATCACGCCGGCCATGAACAGCTGACCGATGGATTCTTCGGCCAGCACCCCGTAAATGATCAGAACGATGCTGGGGGGGATAAGCAGCCCCAATGTGCCGGCCCCAGCCAGGGAACCGTGGCTGAGTTGCTGGTCGTAGCCGTCTTCATTTAACTGGCGCAGGGTGATTTTGCCGATCGTGGCCGCCGTGGCCGGCGACGAACCCGAAACGGCCGCAAAAATCGCCGAGCCGAGGATGTTGATGTGCAGCAGGCGGCCGGGAATGATCTGAACAAACGGTCGCAGCCCCTCGAAAAGAAGATCGGACATCCGCGTGCGCAGGATCATTTCCCCAAGAAAAATGAACATCGGCAAGGCTGCCAGTGACCAGCTGTTCAAGCTGTTCCACATGGCCTGCGCCCAGATCTTGGCCACCGGCATGCTGGTCAGAAGCTGCATCGATATGCCGGCCGTAGCCATCAGCGACATGGCGATCCATACGCCGGACCCCAGCAGGCCGAAAAGCAGTACCATTACCGTAACAAGCGTGACGTTCATCAATTTTTCCCGGCGCCGTGGGTGAGTTTGAATTGTTGGACCCCCCCGACGATCAGTGCGGTGAGTCGGCCGAAGATCTGCAGGGTCAGCAGGACCATGCCGGCAAGGACGATGGCCTGGGGGATGTACAAGGGTGTCTCGGCCGGCGTGTAGGCCGTAAGATTGCGGGCCTTGGACGTCAACACCAGCTCAACGAGGAAAAGGCACGACAGTCCGGATAAAACCATCGCGAACAGCATGCAGGCAGCCTCCAGCACGAAGGCGCTCATGGCCCCCAGCCGCTCCCGCACGAAGGTGATCCGTATATGGGCGTCCTCCCTGAAAGAAAATCCCATTCCGAGATAAATCATGGCCGCCAGGGCGTACCCCGAATACTCGCCGGAGACTTCGGTGGAGGATCCCATGAAGTTTCTCAGGACAACCTCAGCCAGGATCAACAGAACCATCCCGCAAAAAATCAGGGCCGACAGGATGGCACCGGCATCGGAAAGCCGGTTGATCGGACTCACCAGAACCGCAAAAAGCGGGTGTTTCCTCTCCTCGGGTGACGCGTTCATATCAGTATCCATGGTTTGACGCTTTAAATGCCCCCTTGAGGTCGGCACTGGGTAGAGCCGTCAGCGGGAGGACTGAAAACACACAGTTAAAAAGGGGGGGCCGCCAATCACGGCCCCGTTGAGAACAGGATCGTTCCTAATTAAGCTTCTTGCGTTCTTCCTCAAACTTGGCCAGAACCGCCTCACCGACCTTGCCCGTCTTTTTCAGCCAGTCGTTAATGACATCCTGACCGCTGGCCCGCAGCTTGGCGGCCAGTTCGTCGGAAATTTCCGTGGTGATGGTCATGCCGTTGTCGGCGCAGGTCTTCTCGTCCTTGACCATGGCGTCCTCGGCAATCTGCCACTGGCGGACTTCCATCTCCTTGCCGATCTTTAAAAAGACCTCCTGCTGTTTGGGCGTCAGGGCATTGAACGAGTCCATGTTGATATTGATCATGTTCAGCGGGATGGCGAAGTTGACCCGGGTGGTGTCCGAAAGCACTTCCCAGAACTTGCCGGCCACGGCGCTCTGGGAGGACGTCAGCACCGAGTCGATGGTCTTGGTCGCCAGGGCGGGATAGACATCACCCCACGACATGACAACAGCGTTGGCCCCGCCTTTTTTAAGGACTTCGGTACCGTTCTTGTCATAGGTCCGGATGCGCAACCCCTGAAGGTCCTCGTATTTTTTAATCGGCCGGTTGGCGTGAATCGAGCTGGGCGGCCAGGGTGCCGTATACAGGATGATCTGGTTGAACTTCTTGGCCTCTGCATCGTATTGCGGCCGAACGATGTCGAGAAGAAGCTTGGCCTCCTTGAAATCCTTGATCAGAAAAGGCGAGGTGCTGAGACCGAAAATCGGCGATGTGCCCACGGCGGCACCCATCAGCACGCTCTGGATCGGCACAATGCCGTCGGCCACGGCCGTGAAACGGTCTTCGTCCTTGAGCCCTAGGGCCCCGCCTTCGTGGACGGTGAGGACGACTTCACCGGCCAGCGCCTCGTTGATCCGCTTGGCAAATTCGCGGCAGGTTTCGGCGTGCATATTGGCGCCGCTGTAAGTGGTGGCGATGTTCAGCTCCACGACAGCCGCCGCGGGGCTTGCGATCAACACCAGGCACAGAACCAGACCGACTGCTACCCACAGTTTTTTCGACATGAGAAAACTCCTTTCAAGATTGGTTGAGTTGGAAAAAATCTACCCCAGATCGACCCGGTCATGCAGCGCACTGAACGCATTCCGCACGGACGCCACCTGATCGATGTCTATTTCCGCCGTGATCATACATTCCTTCTCTCGCGCCTCGGCCAGGATGTTGCCCGACGGGTCGACGACCATGCTGTGCCCCGCGTAAGGGGATCCGGCATCCGAACCGGAGCAGTTGCTCGATATGAGAAAAGCCTGGTTCTCCATGGCGCGTACTCGATTAAAAAGAATCCAGGGGTCCAGGCGGACCGCCGGCCAGGCAGAGACCACCAGGAAAAAAACCGCTCCGAGATCGACCATTTTTCGAAACTGTTCCGGAAACCGCAGATCGTAGCAGGTGGCCAATCCGGCCTTGCCCCACGGTGTGTCGGCCACGACCACCTCGGTGCCGCGGGTAAGCAGGTCGCGCTCGCTGGATTGGTAGCCGAACAGGTGGATTTTGCGGTAAACGGCGGTCACGCCTCCCTGGGCGTCGATCAGCAGACTGGTGTTGAACAGTCCTTGTGGATTCCGCTCGACAAAACTGCCCATCAGAATGTGGCATTGGATCGACGCAGCCTTTTCCCTGAAGGCTTGAACGAACGGTCCGTCGATCGGTTCGGCGTCGACCGGGTAGCGGTCGAAACGGAAAAAGCCGCAGGGCCACATTTCCGGCAGCAGGATCAGATCACTCGACGATGCCTGATCCACCAGTGCCAGGGCGTGCGCCGTCGCTTCCGCTTTTGGCATGTCCCGCCGTTCCATCTGGATGCTGGTGATTTTCATGATTCACCTACCCTCAGGGCGATGATTGCAGAATGGTCGGCCAATACGATACCCCCTGTTTTATCACAACCCCGATGTTGATTCCATTCAAATAATTAGGCATGCTTGACCCCGTTGTCGTCACGGTTGCGACTACCTTGACAACACCGGTTTCCTTATTTATTTTCCGTGGATTTAAATGCCGGCAGATTTCGGCCGGCAATCCACCGAACCGTTTTACAATCGACCGTCGGGCAAAAGGAGGCTGCCTTGCCACTGGAAGAACTGAAAGCGCAGATTGAAGAAAAACATCTCGTGGTCAACCGGATCCGGGAAGAGATCGGCAAAGTCCTGGTGGGCCAGCGGGACCTCATCGACGGTCTGCTCATGGGGCTGTTCACCCGGGGACACATTCTCATCGAGGGTGTGCCGGGCCTGGCCAAAACCAGTGCGGTCAAGGCCCTGGCCGATACGGTTCACGCCGACTTCAAGCGCATCCAGTTCACCCCCGACCTGCTGCCGGCCGACCTGGTGGGAACGGAGATATACCGCCCCAAGACCGGTGACTTCAGCATAAAAAAAGGCCCGCTGTTCAACAACATCATCCTGGCCGACGAAATCAACCGGGCCCCCTCCAAAGTCCAGTCGGCACTTTTGGAGGCCATGCAGGAGCGCCAGGTGACCATTGGCGACACCACCTTCCCGCTGCCCGACCCGTTCCTGGTTATGGCCACCCAGAACCCCATCGAGCAGGAAGGCACCTATCCGCTGCCCGAGGCCCAGGTGGACCGCTTCATGCTCAAGATTCTCATTGATTACCCGGACAAGGTCGAAGAGAAGGAGATCATGAAGCGGGTCGGTTTCGACGCCGCGGAAGCCGTGCAGCCGGTGCTGAACCCGCTGGAAATCAAGTCCATCGGGGGGTTGATCAACGGTGTCTACATGGACGAAAAGCTCAAAGACTACATCGTGGACCTGGTTTTCGCCACGCGCAACCCGGCAGCCTACCATGTCGACGTTGCCGATTACATCCAGTTCGGGGCCTCGCCCCGGGCCACCATCTTCCTGAGCCTGGCCGCCCGGGCCTACGCCTTTCTGCAGGGCCGCGCCTATGTGACGCCCCAGGATGTGAAGACCATCGCCCCGGCCGTGTTGCGCCACCGGATCCTGCTGACCTATGAAGCCGAAGCGGAAGATATCGACACGGACCAGATCATCGGCCGCATCTTCGATTCGGTGGAAGTACCGTAAGTTCAGGGTTCAAAACAGGCACCCGGTCTACATTTCAATAAAAACGATCAAAAGCCTTGAATTGGCATTGACGAACGCCTGGGGCAATCATGCTTTCCCCCGACCTGATCAAGAAAATCAAGAAAGTCCACATCAAGACTGGCCGTATGGTCAATACACTGATGGCCGGACAGTATCGTTCGGTGTTTCGCGGCGCTGGCATCGAATTTGAGGAGGTGCGTGAGTACACGCCCGGAGACGAGGTGAAAAGCATTGACTGGAAGGTGTCGGCCCGCATGGGCAAGCCTTTTATCAAGCGCTATCGGGAAGAGCGGGAGCAGGTGGTCATGCTGCTGGTGGACATGAGCGGCTCCGGCCGCTTCGGCACCACGCAGCGCATCAAACGCGAGACCGCCGCTGAAATCGCAGCCATCCTGGCATTCAACGCCATCCGCAACAACGATAAGGCCGGGGCCATTCTCTTCACCGATCAGGTGGAGCGTTACATCCCGCCCAAAAAAGGATCGGCCCATGTATGGCGGCTCATCCGTGAAATTTTCACCTTCCAGCCCGAACACACCGGCACCGATATCGTCGATGCAGTGGATTTTCTGGCCCGGGTCTGCCGCAAACGCACCGTGGCCTTCCTGGTTTCCGATTTTCTCACCGAAGGCTTCGGCCGGAACACCACCTTGCGGATACGTTCGGCCGCCAGGAAACACGAGCTGATCAGCGTTCTGGTTACCGATCCAGGAGAGTTCAGGCTGCCCGACGGGGGCATCGTCGCCTTCCAGGACCTGGAAACCGGGGCCATGCGCTACCTGGACGCCGCTGACCGGACCACCCGCGAGCGATTTCAGGCCAGCCGCCAAGCGGTTCACGAGCAGATCCTGCAAACCCACAAGGCCATGGACATGGACTGCATCGAAATGCCTACCGACGGCGATGCGGCCGACGCGTTGGTGCGCTATTTCCGGTACCGGGAGCGGCGGCGGCGATGATGATTCTTGGCTTTTTAATTTTGGCGGTTGTTTCGGTCACACCCGCATGGTGTGAGGGGAAGGATGCAGAGGCAATTGCAGAACCGGCCCCCATGACCGACATCCATGACATCCAGCCGCCGGTATCGATAGGAATCGATGCGCCCTGGCTGGTTCCGGTGCTGCTGGCCCTTGCCGCCGTGGTGATTCTGGCCGCCGGCTGGTGGTTCTGGAAGAAACGTAAAAAAAACCGGGCCATCGAAACCATCGTTCCCGAACTGCCCCCTGAAATGACGGCCATGCGAGCCCTGGACCAGATTGCCGATGTGCGACGGCTGGACGGCAAAACCTTTTACTTCCGCCTTTCGGCCATCCTGCGGCAGTATGTTTTGGGGCGCTTCGCGGTAGGCGCGCCGGAAATGACCACCGAAGAGTTCCTGCCCTGCATCGATCGGTTGAAGATCGATAAAAGCCTGGCCCACTGTCTGAAAAACCTTTGCCGGGCCATGGATCCGGTCAAGTTCGGCAGCGAAACGGCGGTGGAGAAACAGATGGAATCGGATCTGACGTTTGCCCGGGAATTTGTGCGCAAGACGACGCAACAGGTTAGTAAGGAGGATGACAAAGAGCATGGTGAACAAAGTGCGATCGTTCCCATGATTGATAAACGTTCCAAAAAACAAATCTTAAATCTCAAATAAATCCCCATATCCAAGGGGCAACCGCAAACATCGTATGACCCTGCTCGGAATTTGAGTTTTCGTTTTTTGTGATTTATTTGTTATTTGTAATTTAAGTATTGTGATTCAAGGAATTCATGCTGCGATTCTCATCACCCTATTTTCTTTTGCTCCTGCTGCTTATACCGGCGCTCGTCTGGTACCGTCACCGGCGGCACCGGACGCCTGCCATGGCCAACAGTG
>NZ_JBUOIV010000059.1:0-33668 GCF_055467485.1 Desulfosarcina sp.
AGGGCGTTTTTTCGGTCTGGGGGATCTCCTGTACCTTGCCGTATAATTCAGACGTGGAGGCCTGGTAAAACCTGGTTTTTTTCTCGAGCCCCAACAAACGGATGCCCTCGAGCAGACGCATCGCACCGAGGGCATCGACATCTGCCGTGTATTCAGGCGTCTCGAATGACACCTGAACATGGCTTTGGGCAGCCAGGTTGTATACCTCATCGGGTTGAACCTGCTGAAGCACGCGGATAAGGTTCGTGGCATCCGTAAGGTCACCGTAGTGCAGGATCATTTTTCGTCCGAGCTTATGGGGATCTTCGTATAGATGATCGATCCGGTCGGTATTGAACAATGACGCACGGCGCTTGATGCCGTGGACGATATACCCTTTCTTCAGCAGAAATTCTGCCAGATAGGCACCATCCTGACCGGTAATCCCGGTGATCAGTGCGGTTTTCTTTTTCATGGGCGTTAACTATTCGCTGATTTATTATTGGGTTGCTTTGATGTTGTCACCTGATTTTTCATAACACTTTTCACACGCAAGACATTCCAGATCGTCTGAAAGCCGTTCCCCGCAGGCGCAAACCCAGCCAATCTGCTTAGCCGGGTTGCCAACCACCAGTGCATGGTCAGGAACGTTTTTGTTGACCACGGCACCCGCGCCGACAAATGCGTATCGGCCGATGGTGGTGCCACAGACAATCGTCGAATTGGCTCCCAACGTAGCACCCCGTTTGACCAGCGTCGGGCGCACTTGGTCCATTTTTCGAATTTCTGCACGAGGGTTGTAGATATTGGTAAACACCATGCTGGGACCGCAAAAGACACCGTCCTCCAGGGTAACCCCTTTGTAAACAGAGACGTTGTTTTGAATTTTACACGCATTGCCGATGGTGACATCCGGTCCGATCACCACGTTCTGGCCAATATTGCACGTTGCACCGATTTTAGATCCCTTCAATACATGCGAAAAATGCCAGATTTTGGTCCCCTTCCCTATCGAGACGCCATCATCGATGACCGCAGAGTCATGTGCGAAATAATCCGTTCCCACGGTTGGAGCAGCCTGCCGGCCATCCCTTTGCGAGGTGGACACGAGTTGAAAAGGGGTCCCCTTGGCATCCAAAGAGCGTTGGCTGGCCTTTAACACGCGCAGCACCCGCAGGCCTTCGTTCCCGTCGGTGATCGGCTGCTCACCGGTGGCGATGCAGTGGAGAAAGTGTTCACATTCCTGTCTCAGGGGCTCTTGCTGTGGAACATCGACTTTTTCCGGTTCGGCTCTGGCAGGAACGGGAAGGTTGTGCTCCCATTTAATTTCATGGGGATATAGCCAGAGTTTGTCTGTCCAAGGCTTGGTGTCGTTGAACACGGCCATCTTCCGATCGCCAACCACCACCAATTTCTGTTCCTTGAACGGATGCAGCCAGGAAACGAGGATTTGCGCCTGCATTCCGGATTTAAATTCAAGATGGGTTGTTGTGACGTCGGCAATTTTTTTGTGAAGGAAATAACCCCCGGTTGCAATTACAGATTCCGGTTCATCGTCGGCCAAAGCAAGGATCATCGAAATGTCGTGCGGTGCAAATGACCAGAGGATATTTTCTTCACGACGAATTTTGCCCAGATTGAGCCGATTTGAGTAAATATAGTTGATCCGGCCCAGATCTCCATTCAATGCCAATTCCTTCAATCGAATAAAAATCGGATGATATTGAAGGAGGTGGCCAACCATTAAGACCAGCTTGCGTTCTTTTGCCAATTGGATGAGTTCTTCGGCCTCATTTTCATCCAGAACCAGTGGCTTCTCTACATACACATGTTTATTAGCCAATAGGGCTTCGCGGGCAATCGTGTAATGGGTTTCAGCAGGTGTGGCGATGACAACACCATCTAAGCTTCGATCCCCATAGACATCGTTTACCGCCAGGCAGGTTTTTAAGCCCGCGTACTGCGCCTTGAAGCCTTGGAGCACGGTCTCATTTTTATCGCAGATCAGGCTCAGCGATCCGATTTCTTGGTGATTTCGGATCAGGTTTTTTCCCCAGTAACCTGAACCGATTACCGCAACGCGGGGTCCGTTGTAGGTCATCTTCTGTCTCCCCATAATCTGGATTGATTAAGCAATGATGTCGATCCATTGAGCGTAGAGCGATAGGCCAGGTTTCACTATAATGGCTAAAAGAACCTTATCCGATCCGACGGCACACCAATACCTTTGATTTCATTTAAAACGGACTCATGGTTATCGTAAATGGTGATCAGCAGCGCGTCGAAATCCACCTTTTTGAGCCGCGAGGTCGCTTTCACGATGAAATCAGCGAACACCTCTCCTTCTCTCGTCGGGTCTACGACATCAATCAGGCGGACACCTGTCCCTGCCATTGAATGGAATGCAATGTCAGCCAGTTCACCGGCGCCGTAAAATACGACCCGAGTCGCACCTTCACCCTGCAGGTTGGCGTAAAGATCGTCCACCCTGTCTTTGGCAGCCTTGAAATAGTGGTACGAACTAGAAATGTACTCGTATGTCAGGCGCGTTTTTTCCATTGCACCCGAAGGGGTCAGCATGTATTTGACCCGATTTTTTGGTACAGTCGTTATCTTGCAATAGCCTTTTTTTACCAACCGTTTGATGAATGAATTCACCAATCCCAGGGATACCTGCAGGATATCCGACAATTCGCGCTGTGATGTCGGCTTGTCCCTGGCGATGGCTTCCAGCAACTGCAATGTCTTCAGGTTTTTCGATTCCATGATAAACTGGTCACATATAGCTCCGCCGTGTGGATTACATCTGCCGATGTGCTTTCGAGGGAGTGAGGAAAATAAAGCATACCATTGGCAGGTCGATAATGCGTTCATCTATTGAACACAAAAGCAGGCGGGAGTCAATCGTAAAGATAACAAATTAAAGCGTGCAGTTGGAAATCATTGATGATGGTGGTGATGCAGATTTGAGAGTCGAGAGGCGGGTGATCGGTGTTAATCGGATCTTATCGCCCGAACTGAGCCGTTGTGCATCTTTTCGCCTATACAGGCTTTCTTTATTATCAATAAATAAAATCGGTTTTTTGAAAATAAGCATCCATATCGGTTGCATCGAACTGGCCTGCCTGCCCCACCGCAAACAGCAGGACAAGCAGGCCTGACTGCATCATATGACTCAGCAATTGTGGAACAAGGTTGCAAGGTCTTCAGAAACGCAAAAAGACTTTTCTCAGACGACAATCCTGTCTTTGTTGGCCTCCCAGGTTTTTTTGCCGATACCCTTGACCTTCATGATTTCTTCAGGCGCCTTAAATTGTCCGTGCGTTTCACGGTATTCAATGATTCGTTGGGCATAATTGGCTCCCACGCGATCAAGTTGCATCAGTTGTTCAACAGAAGCGGTATTGATGTTGACTTTTTCCATTGCGTTTACATAACAGGTTCCGGCTAAGATAACTGCAACCGTGACCAGAACAGCCAAATAAATTTGCTTCCTGAAATGGTTCATAAATCCTCCTTTTCCTAATAGTATTCATGGGTCCATCCCAAGGGTTATTACGTTCAACTTCAATGGCGTGTCTGTAATCTCACCCCCTTCATGACAAACATGCATTTCGATTTTTTCATCATTGGAAATGCCAATTGACATTCCCCCCTCGCTACAGGATGGACTTTTGTTGTTTTGCCATGCCATTCATGGCAAAACACAATTGGAATATGGGTATTCGTCCGCCGCCTGCCCTTCAAGCAACCAGGGTATGATTGGTTTCAACATGCAGCGGGCAGTGGGAGCGCCTGCGTTATTTTAAGACGATCGATGCGTATAGGTAAGGGAAGGTCAGCTCAGTTCAGAAATGGAAATGCTGCTCAGATCGATGCCAATCCAGTTTGTAATCAGCCAGAAACTGGACGGTTGTGAATGCACATTCAATACCAGCCGGAAAAAAATATTCTGACACGGTACTTTTGGCAGCTTGACTTTCTTTTGATGTTCATGAGATGATAATAATCATTTGATTTTACCTATTAATAATAGAAAGTTGGAGGTATATATGGATCCTGGTTGGATGTTCTCATCGCGCCACATGATTCTTCATTGACTGTCTACAAATTTGACCACCCACTGTAGAAATTTATGAAAAACTATAAAATTCTCTTTGTTGACGACGATCAACAGATTCTTTCCATTGTTGACCAGTTCCTGAATCGCTGCGGTTTCAATATTACCACTGAATCAAGCGGTCAAAAGGCCATCGAGATGGTTCGGGAGGACCATTTTTGTGTTGTTTTTACCGACTTGAATATGCCTGAGATCAGTGGCATGGAATTGCTCAAACAGGTCAAAGCGGCCTCTCCTGAAACGGAAGTCATCATCGTTTCCGGTTATGGCACCATCGAAACAGCCATCCAGGCGATGAAATTGGGCAGCTACGATTTCCTTCAAAAGCCAATTAATTTCGACCGCTTCAAGATCATGATCGAGCGTATCATCGAAAAACAAAAGCTGAAGGAAGAGAATCAGCTGATACGGAACCGACTTAAAGAGCGATACAAGTATGATGAACTGGTGGGCATGTCGCCTAAAATGCAAAGTATATACAAAATCATCGATCAAATCAGTTTCGGCAGCCCAACGGTGTTGATCCAGGGTGAAAGCGGTACCGGAAAAGAACTGACGGCCAATGTCATCCATAACAACAGCGACCGGACGGAAGGCCCGTTTATTCCGGTCAATTGCGGCGCTATCGCGGAAAGCCTTTTGGAAAGCGAACTTTTCGGGCATGTAAGAGGCGCATTTACCGGAGCGTCGAAAGATTCCATCGGGCTTTTTAAAGCCGCTGATGGCGGCACTATTTTCCTTGACGAGATCGGGGAGGTTTCAACGGCGGTTCAAGTGAGTTTGCTCCGGGTGTTGCAGGAAAAAAAAGTCCGACCGGTTGGAGATACCCGGGAAACGGAAGTGAATGTCCGTGTAATTGCCGCCACCAACAAAAATTTGGAAGAGGCAATTAAAAATAAAACCTTCAGAGAAGATCTGTATTACCGGCTAAATGTCATTTCCATTACCATGCCGCCATTGCGTGAAATACGGGAAGATATCCCTTTGTTGATCAGCCACCTTATCAAGAAACACAGATCTAAAGGTTCTGCAACCGTGCCGGAGGTCAGTCCGGAGGCGATGGCCTTGCTGATGGGATATCACTGGCCCGGGAATGTCAGGCAGCTTGAAAATGTTTTTGAAAGAGCCTTTGCGCTGGGTGTCAACGATGTGCTTCAGGTCAAAGACCTGCCCCATGAAATCGCTCAGCAATCCAACACGTGGATGCCTGCAGATGTGAATTGCAATTTAAAAGTGATCGAAGAAAAAACCATCCGCCACGCGCTTCAACGATCGGGCGGAAACAAGGCGGAAGCGGCTAAACTGCTCGGCATCAACACAACGACCGTCTATCGAAAAATGGCGAAATACAATATTATTGATACATAGATGGAGGGAAGTGGAAAATGGCTGAAGGATTGGATGTCATTGTCGTTGATGACGACCCGGATGTGTGTGAACTGGTTTCCACGACGATCAAGCGTTTTTATACGTGGGGAAACGTGATGTCATTCACGGACTCCGAGGCGGCTACGACCTACTGCCTCGGCAGGGATATCGGAGTAGCCATTTTTGTGGTCGATGTTTTTCTAAGTGGGGCCAGCGGCTTTTATTTCCTTGACGCCATTGAAAAGAAATTTCCCACCGCCCATGCCGATGCAATCATTATCACCGGCAACGCCAGCGACGACATCGTGAACATGTGCGTGGCGTCCGATGTCAATCATCTGCTGGAAAAACCAGTCAAACCGTATGCGCTGCAACTGGCCGTTCGCGCCATTGCCGAGAAATACTTGAAATTTGCCAAGAGGATATTCCAGGACCCAGCGTTCGCAAAAAGCATTGCCAACTTCTAACCGCATGATAGAAGCCTGCGCGCGGCCCCCAACGAGGTGGACTTCTGCTTCATCCCGACCCGCAGCACAGCAAGGATAAAATAGATTTCACCTTCGTTGTGCTCGCTATTGCGGATCAATTCGTTCAGCAGCGACAGGATGGCGGTGCTCAACCTTCATTGTAGTATCCGGAGTTGAATTTGGCGATCTCCATGGATGCGAGCGTCAACGAATGATTGACAATTGTTTTCATGCTTTTCTGCCCCTCCGCGGCGTTTGATGTGGCGCGAAGGGCGTCACTCTCGGCAGCCATCTTTTGGACCAGCGGTTGGATGTCTTTTAGCGTAGCGCCGCTGTCAATCAGTTTTTGCTGATAGATCCCCATTGTATCGATCAACCCCTGGACCCGGTCAACAAGCAGCTTTTCCGACGGTAAGGATTCAGCTGAAAATTGGGCTGGACGAATATCGGAAAGGAAAGTTGCCGATTCCGTCCGGAGTCGCTTGAATTCCGTTGAATCGACCGTCTTTTTAAAAATCGCATCGAATTCGCCTTTTTTAACCTTCGTTTGACCGTCTGCCTTTACTTGTGTGCTGGGATTCAAAATTGGTTTGTTAGGATCAATAATTTCCACAAAGCCCTCCTGATCTCTATTTTTTCATCGATCGCGTTTACCGGCGCGGGTGTTCCCCGACGTGCTTATTTGCCCTTGTGCCGTTTGTTCTTGGCCGCCTTGGTGCTGATTCGAATGCTGCCATAAGGCAATGGCGATCCGTGAACGAACGACATCACCACCTATAGCAATGACCATGCAAATTATTAAAAAAAAATCTGTGACATCGATTTTTTTCTGCAATAGACGTGTACACATCCGTTCACAACAGATATCCTTTTCTGAAATTTTTACCTCAATTTCCGCACAACCTTTTGTATTATTTATGATTAATAATTATTCTGCCGGCTGGCTTGTCCGGTTCCCACTCCGATTCCGATTTTTCTAAAAGTAAATTTCCGCCAGAAACAATCCGCCCACTATTTGTTGCTGATCGACGATTAGCCAGCCATCTCAGGTCCCTATCCGGCAAGTATGAACTCCTTCATCGGCAGTTTTTACCCTCTGATGGTGACGAGTGCCTTTTTTTGTCAACATGGCTATCTTCACGTATGAGTCAGACCGCATAACCCTGATTTCATTATGTTATACAATTTTTCTGACGGCATGTTTTTTGCTAAACCAAAGGCTGTCAGTTTTACTAATTGGTCCGCTGTGAGGTGCACACATGATTTCACCGCTTAAGTCCGGTCTTTCGGCAATCTCGGCATTCTCTGTAAAGATGAATGTCACCGCCAACAACATCGCCAATGTGAATTCAGACGGCTTCAAAAAAAGCCGCGCGACGCTCAAGGACGGACCGTTTGGTGGAGTCTTACCAGTGGTCAATCGAGACGATTCGCCCGGTACCAGCACGACAATTTCGGAAAATGGCGTGAAGACGCAAGCGGAAGCGTCCAATGTCGATATCGCCGAAGAAATCACTGAATCGATATCGACCCAAGCGGGATATAAGGCCAATCTCAAGACAATTCAGGCTCATGATGAAATGCTTGGCAGCCTCCTGGACACCATTCGATAAAGGGCAAGGCGAAATTTTGATTCTCCACCTTCATGAAACCGTAAAAATGCCGATAGTGAAATCAAGTCAAACCAGCACGATTACCGAACACCGCAACCCGTTCAGCCATCAACAGACCGTGGGGCTGAGAAAGGATGATCAAACAGTTGGATCTTTACCGTCGCTTCCACCGCATATCATTGCTGGCCGCTTTTACCTTTTTTCTGGCCGCCACGGCATTCTGCCGTTTCTCAATGGCAGGAACAAACCCGGATTGCTTCAACGCATTGTACATTCCGCCTCATAAAATCACTCAACGCACTTTTGATGAAATCGTCCATTATGCTACGTTGACACCAGTCAATGCGGTCGTTCTTCACGTCAAAAGCCCCAGAGGCAAACTGATGTGGCCGTCCGAGAACGCCCTGGCCATTAAGATGGGCGTCGGAGCCAATCACACCGGATTGGAGAAGCACGTGGCCCGGCTCAAAAATGACAACATACACACCATTGCCAAGGTGGATGTTTTTGCTGATCATCAACTGGCTGCGGTTATGCCGGAGTTAAGTGTGATGGACCGTTCATCGGATGCACCCTGGACAGACGCCAACGGCCTTCATTGGGCCAATCCCAGCGACAGCCGGGTCTGGGACTACAACATTGCCCTTTCCAAAGAATTGGCCGGCATGGGATTCGATGAAATTCAGTTTGACTACGTTCGTTTCCCCAGCGATGGAGACCTTTCCATCATCAACTACCCGAACACCCAACCCGGTTTTTCTAAATCCGACTGCATTGGGTCCTTCCTCGAAAAAGCGCACAATGAATTAAAACCGATGGGGGTAAGCATCTCTGCAGACATTTTTGGGTTGACCGCCTGGAAAACCGATGACTTCGGCGTCGGGCAGGTTTTGGAGAAAATGGCTCCTCATCTGGACGTCATCTGCCCCATGTTCTATCCGTCTCATTTCCCCCGCGGTTTTCTGGGCAAACAATCGCCGGGGGAGTTCCCTGAAATGATCATGGAATCCAGCATGCGCAGCATGATGAATCGCACCGGTAAACCGATTCGACCATGGATTCAAGGATTCTGGTATTCAGCGCAACAAATCGTGGCCCAGATCGACGGCATTGAAAACGCATCGGGAAACAGCTGGTCGATTTGGAGTCCTACCGGGCGCTACGGCTTGTCATACAGGGCCATGGCTGCCCGGTCCGGTGTAACCTTGTCCAGGCCCACATTTTATCCGTCGGTGACTGATCTGGTGTCTCAAGACGATCGATCGACACGAGGGATAAATGCCGTCGTCAACTACACCAACTTTAAATCGGGTTATTCCATTCTCTCCCTCGAAGCATCCAAAAACGGCAAACGCTCGCGCTATTCCTCTCCGGACGCCATAATGGCAACCCTCGAAGAAGGCATCATGGACCGTATCCTGACAAAAAGAGCCGTCCCGTTTAACCCGGATGCCGAACCTTACACAAAACGCAGACTTCTCAGCGATCTGCTGTGCAGCGATTTAGGAAAAGATGCCCGCCGAATGCGTCCCGGACCGATCCATATCGATTGGGCCCAGGATTGCACCTTTTCCGTCAATGGTATTCCGCCGGCTCGGTTGGAAAGGTATGCGCAGGCAGAACGATGGCCCGTTGAAAAAGATCTCGAACGGGTTTCACCGGCGGAAGCCATCAACATCGCATCCATCTCAGAGAACATTTTTGGTGTTTCCCTGACCGGTCATCCGATCAACAGCGTCGATACTTACCCGGTACAGCGATACGAATGATCGCTTTGACTCCCCCCGGCAGCCCTTCGGAATTGGCAGTCCGGCATTGCCATGCAAGCGTGCGAAAACATTCATCGGCATGAACCGGTGTAGATTTCCGGCTTCCCCTTGACCACTGGCGGTCTTCGTAGTAATAGTTTCCCTTAACGTTAAGGTTATATTAATTGCCGCCCGGAAGAAATGAAAAAAGCAACCTATTCCATCTCGGATCTTTCCTCGGAATTCCGCATCACCAGCCGATCTATTCGATTTTATGAAGAGAAGGGCTTGATCAAACCCGATCGTAGTCCCGGAAATCAACGCAAGTACACCAACAAGGATCGGATCCGCTTGAAGCTCATCCTGCGGGGGAAACGATTCGGCTATTCTCTGGACGAAATAGCAAAAATGATCGGCCTGGCTGACGTGGACGTCAACGAAATCGACCAGATTCGACATGCGTTGGCTTACGGCGACAAAAAGCTGGGGGAGATCCGAAACCGCATGGAAGAATTGAAGGCCATGGAGCGTGACATGATCGAGGTCAGACAAAGACTGATCGATCGGCTTGAAACGCTTGAAAAGGGAGAAAAAGATGTTTGACCATCTTTTGTCGGCTGAGGCGAAGGTCTTTCGAGAGGAAGTCAGAGATCTGGTAAAATGGGTGCCCCGGCAGATGATCCTGGACATGGACCAGGACCGCATTCAGTTTCCCAAGGCGTTTTTGAAGGAAGCCGGTGCCCGCAACCTCATGGGGTGCCGATATCCCAGGCAATGGGGCGGCCGGGATATGGATTGGGTAACAACGGCCATGGCCATGGAGGAGGTGGGGACGCTAGGATACATTTTTGCCTGTGTTTTCGGTGTCGGCGCTGAACTGGTTTGCGATGCCATTATTCGCCACGGCAGCCATGACCAGAAGGAAAGATACGTCAGGCCGCTGCTCAAAGGCGAGTTGTTTGCTGCAGAGTGCCTCACCGAACCGCGCGGCGGCTCCGATTTCTTCGGGACCACCACCACAGCCGTTGAAGATGGAGACGTTTTCCTGATCAATGGGCAGAAGCGCTTTATCGTCGGTGCGGAAGGCGCTGACTTCTTCCTGGTGTACGCGAAGACGGACCCCGGCGCCAAACCCCATGAGGCAATCACCTGCTTTATCGTCGATCGTGGTCCGGGGGTGGAAACCAAATATCTCTACGGCCTCATGGGCTGCCGTGGCGGTGGCGCCGGCCGGATCGTATTCAGGGATGTGCGCGTTCCTAAAACCAATGTGGTGGGAACCATTAACGGTGCCTATGCGGTCTTCAACACCATGATGATTCCGGAAAGGCTGGGAACCGCCGCCATGACCATCGGTGCCGCCAGACCTGCCCTGGATGTAGCCACCGGTTATTCCAGTCGAAGAAAAGCCTTTGGTACCACCATCAACTCTTTTCAGGGTGTCAGTTTCCAGATCGCAGAGGCGGCCATGCTGTTGGATGCATCGCGTGCCATGGTGTATGCCACCTGCACGGCGGTTGATGGTGGCGAGTCAAATGAAACGATCCGGCGGATGGTGTCCCAGACCAAGAAATTTGTCACCGAATCCTGCCAACGGGTTGCCCACAATGCCATGCAGGTCATGGGTGGCATCGGTTACACCAATGTCTTTCCCGTGGAACGCATCGTCCGTGATCTGCGGCTGGCTTCCATCTGGACGGGCACCAATGAAGTCATGTCCATGATCATTGCCAATGAGTGGTACCGAAACCATTCCAGGCATAGGGCGGACACTGATACCCGAAACTGGGAACTGGATGCGGACCAGGCGGATGCGGTCGAGGAAAAGATTTATGAATAGCCATGACCGGTCCTGCCCGGAGACAAACGCCTGAGATGAAGATCGTCAACAAGCAGCGATTCAATCCCCTGGTGACGGCACTGGAACTGGGATACGGCATCATCGGCCGCCCGTTGATGAACGTCTATTGTTACTTGGTTGGAGACACGCTCATCGATTGCTGCCAGACCAGGATGGCCAGCGAAATGAAATCATTCGTCCTGTCCCATCGAATCGGGCAACTCTTGCTGACCCACCATCATGAAGATCACAGCGGCAACGCGGCCATGATCGCCAAGACATGCGGCGCCCCAGTCTGGGGCCATCCTTTGACCGCCCGGAAGATGGGCCATATTCGGCCCATTTTGCCCTATCAACATATTGTCTGGGGACAATCCAGACCGGTCGCTGTATCTCCCCTGCCCGAGGCTGTGTCGGCCGATGAATTTAGCTTTTTACCCATTCACACACCGGGACACAGCAAAGATCATACGGTTTACCTGGAAGCACAACATGGCTGGCTTTTTTCCGGCGACCTTTACCTGGGAGACCGGATCAAGTTTTTCAGGTCCGATGAAAAAATCGACCAACAGATCCGGTCCCTCAAAAACGTGCTGAAATACGATTTTGACCAGCTCTTTTGTGCCCACAACCCCGTCTTGTCGAAGGGCCGTCAGCGGCTATGCCGCAAGCTGGCCTACCTTGAGGATGTCGCCGGTGCGGTCGGTTTGCTGCTGATCAAAGGACTTACTGAAAAGGAAATTATCCGACAATTGGATCACCGCCAGGACCGGTTCATTAAATTCTTCACCATGGGCAATGCCAGTTTCGCCAACATGATTCGTTCCGCTATCCGTGCAGCTTAGTGTCCTTGGATTCTATTTGAGACCCCGGGCCGCTTTGATCTGCTCCCATGCTTCCTGGATTTCACGAAATTTGTCTTGAGCGAATCGGGTGAACTCTTCTGGCAGTCCCTTTGCGGCGATCTTGTCCGGATGATATTCCTGTACCCGCTGCCGATAGCAGCGTTTTACCTGTTCGTCATCAGCGTCCGGGCTGCAGCCAAGAACGGCGTAGGCCTTATCCGCAACGCGGACATACTGGGACTTTATCTGCTCGTAACGCACGGTGCTGAAATTAAATATGTTAACGGCGGAAAGGATCAGCGACTCCTCACCCTGGGCGAGGCTACCGTCAGACAACGCTACTCGCAACAGGATGTCTATCATGAGCTCCAGCATTTGAGGCTGATCGCGGAACTGCTGGTAAAACTGGCGCGCAAAATCGCCAAAGGTCCCTGGTGCATTCAAGGCTGTCCGAAAGATATTTAGCGCGGCATTCCGGCTATCCACGTCCAGCCTCAGGTCCTTTTCCATGAAATGCTCGATGGAATCGATCTCTTCCCGGGTCACCCGTCCATCAGCCTGGGCCAGCTTGGCCAGCATGGAAAAGGCCGCTACAAAAAATGTCAGTTGATGCTGCTCGATAGTTGACAGTCGGGGGCGGTGGCCAGTCTTATCGAGCTCGGCACCCGTATCAAAGGCGTGCCCAAAGGCCGCGCCGAATATCGCTCCCAGGGGCCCGCCAAGTGCGAACCCGATAGTTCCGCCAACCAGTTTTCCCATCCAACCCATTAAGCGATTCTCCTATTGCTGTTCGTTTTCACCCACCCAATCGATCATTTATCCTGAAGGTGTACTCCCCGTAGCACATAACATCAGGGTTGCCAACTGTCTGATAGCTAGACGCAAAAGCCATAGAACAGGTAGAAAGGGCTTGAATTATATTAATTTTCTTTGTATTATCCACCGATAAAGATCCCTGCGTAATTTTCCCACTACCATTCCACGAAAGGCTGTCGCGTATGTTATCTTGGTGGACCAACATGGAATCGGTTGCTGCGCTGAACGGCTGGATGCTGACGGCCACGCTGGTTTTTGCATTGCTGACGGGCATCTTGGTTGTCCTGACTGTCGGGAAATCGAAAAAACGCGTTCGCGGACTGATCGACGATCTCGAAAACTCTCACAAACGGGTCAAGGCTCTCGAAAAAACGGCTGAAGAAATCCGCAAAGAACTGCTTCAAACCCAACAACACCAAGATATCAATCAACTCAAATTGAAAACGAGCAAGTCGTCTGCCAAGGAACTGACCCAGGCGCTGTTAGATGCAAGAAAGCGCATGGAGATTGCCGAGGCGGCCATTAAAGCCCATCGTGAACAAGAGAAAGCAAACGGTGACGCTTCGGAAGACAGTGAATATCTGGAACTGGAACTGGAACCGGAGGGCGGCCTTTCGGAAAGCCAGCGCGAACAGCTCATCGGCTTGCTCGACCCGGGCCCCAAAGGGAATGTGGATATCTTCTGCGTGATGGAAGATGAAATGTCTGAAATGACAGCCAGGCAGTTGGACGAGATCCTGACGGCAGATGGCTGGAAGACTAACGGTGTGGCCCAAAGTGCGTTTTCCAAACCGCCAAAAGGTCTTGTGCTGACCGTGAACAGCAAGGAAACGGCACCTTCATACGCTTCTTTTTTACAGCGTGTTTTTTCAACCATCGGATTAGAGGTGTCCGCCGTAATGGATAACAAATACAGGGAGTGGTCCCTGACCATCATCGTGGGTGCCATGGACGGCTGAACCATCGCACCCCAGCATCTACCTTGACATCAACTTAAAACTTCGGGAATGCGCCAATGACTGCTGCTACTGCCATTCAGAAAAAACAAACCGGTTCCAGCACCCTGTTGCATACGCTCACCTTGGCATTTGCCGCATTGACACTATTTTTTGCGTTCCTTTCAATCATCCTTGGGAACCGGCTTTCCACCTTGCAAACCACGTTCCTGACGGCGGAAATAGCAACCGTCGCATCCGAAACCGCGTCGATCCAGGACATGGAAGCCACCCTTAAAACGACCATGGGCAAGCTAGAAGCCGCTCAAAAGAGTCTGGACGCAGAAAAAGCAGCGACCGAACGACTCGGCCGACAACTTGCCACAGCCATGAAAGAACTTGAAAAGACCAAGGCTGACCTGGCCAGCGCGAACCGGACCGTTTCCGAACTCAAGTCAACGATTCCGTCGCAACCCACACCTTCCACGGCGCAGCCGGCCCCCTTGCCAACCCAGACACCTCCACCGGCCACCATAGCGCCGGAAACCAAGGCAAACCAGACTCCGCCACCACCTGCCGTCAAACCCGACGAACAAATCGTCGCGACACCTCTTCCCGCGGTTACCCAGCAGCCCTCCGACAGCCCACCCCCGGTGACCGAGGAGACAATTACGGATTCACCGCAGGCGCCTCCTGCAACGGCCGCTCCATCAGGCGATTAGTTAGACAATCTCGACCGATCAATTCGAGCAGCGAAGCAAAGGATTTCCAGCCGAAGCATAAGATTGCCGCCTCCACTGCTCATGTTTTATCAATCGCTACCGATACAGAAAACCAACGCTTAGGATAAAATAAAGGAGAATCGGCCCATGAAAGCTGACAACCTGGTATTTCTGGAAAATCTGGAATGGTTTGATGAAAGTGGCAAGGAACTGGTCCATCGACTGCCAGAAAAGGGGTCCGGGGAGATAAAATGGGGGGCACAACTCACCGTCCGTGAGAGTCAGGCGGGTGTCTTTTTTTACAAGGGCAAGGCGGTCGAAGCATTCGGGGCCGGCCGTCATACGCTGAAAACCGGCAACATTCCCATTCTTACCAAAATTGCCAGTCTGCCCTGGAGCATGACCAGTCCTCTGCGAGCCGAAATGTATTTCGTCAACATGAAGGTCTTCACCAACCTGAAATGGGGGACCCGTGACCCGGTTGCCTTCAAAGACAGCGAATTGGGACTGATCCGGCTGCGGGCATTTGGTGTTTTCAACCTGCGGGTGGTCCAGCCGGTACTGTTCATCAACACCATGGTCGGCACTCAAGGCATGTTCACGACCGAAGCGATCGAAGAGTACCTGAATCGGGTTATCGTTTCCCGATTTAACGATTTCATGGGCGAAACCATCGACTCGATCCTCAACCTGCCGGCCAGATACGATGAATTGGCCGATGGCCTGGCCAAGCGGCTCCAGGACGATTTCAAACATTTCGGCCTCGGCCTGACCCATCTGTATATGAATGCCATCACCCCGCCGCCGGAGGTGCAAAAGGCCATCGATGACCGCAGTCGCATGGGTGTGTTCGACGACATGAACAAGCTTATGCAAATGAAGTCCGCCATGGCCATGGAAAAGGCATCCGAAAGCGAGGGCGATAGTGGTATGGGAATGGGCACCAGCCTGGGATTGATGATGCCGGCCATGTTTGCCCAGTATTTCAATGCATCGGGCAAGGGCCCGCAGGCAGGCGGGGTACCGGCACCTGAAGGGGAACAGGCGACCTGCCAGGAGTGCCGATGCAAGATCCCGCTGTCGGCCAAATTCTGCCCCATGTGCGGTCACCAGCAATTGGTGTTTATCGAATGCGCCCATTGCGGAAAAAACCTGGCGCCCAATGCGAACTTCTGTTCCCGCTGCGGTCATCCGGTTGAGGAAAAGCCCAAACCCGTCTTGTGTGCCAAATGCGGAGCCGAGAATCTGGCCGGGTCCAAATTCTGCACCCAGTGTGGAGAACACCATTAATATTCTTATCGATCACCAATGCCCGCAATGCGGGGCGCCGGCAGCGCTGTGCGAAACGGATCGGTTGTTTCAGTGCGCCTTCTGCAAGGTGAATTCCTATCTCATGGAACGCAGCTACTTCCGCTATCTGCTGCCGCACCATGCACCCGAGAACCAGGATTTGATTTACTTTCCGTACTGGCGATTCAAGGGCATGCTTTTTTCCTGTCTGCCCGACGGCATCCAGCATCGATTTCTGGATGTCAGCCAGCAGGCCTTACCGTCGGTGCATTTCCCCCTATCAGTCGGCCTTCGCAGCCAAGCCATGAAGCTGCGTTTTGTCAGCCCGGAGACAAAAGGGTATTTCATCAAGCCGACCCTCCCCTTTCGCCAAATGATGGAACGCTTTCTCACCCGCTTCAACCGCAATATGCCCGGTCCAATTCTCCATCAAAGCCACATTGGTGAATCCTTGAGCCTGATTTACTCCCCCTTTTATGTCGGCAAACGGATAATAGATGCCGTACTCAATCAACCGACGTCCGGTGAGTTGGATGAACCCTTCGAATTGAGCCGATTCGCGGGTGGGCCGGCGGACTGGTGCATCCAATTCATCCCCACACTTTGCCCGGACTGTGGTTGGGATTTGCAGGGACGCCGGGATGCCTTGGTCCTGCACTGTAAAAATTGTCAATCCATGTGGCAACCGTCAAAACAGGGAATGTCACGGGTGAACGTGGCTCATCTGCCGACTCCTGAAGAGGAAAACACCATCTACCTGCCCTTCTGGCGCATCAAGGCTGACGTGACCGGTCTCGATCTCGACAGTTATGCCGACCTCGTGAAAGTGGCCAATCTGCCCAAGGCGATCCAACCCGGATGGGACCGGACCCCATGGTATTTCTGGGGCCCGGCATTCAAGATCCGCCCTCGGAGTTTTCTGCGGTTAACCCACCATATCACCCTTTCCCAGCCCCGAAGCAGCCTGATTGCCCGGGTGCCAAAGGGAAGCATGCACCCGGTGAACCTGCCGGTATCCGAATCCGTCGAGGCCCTTAAACTGAATCTGGCCGGACTCCTGCGTCCGAAAAAAATAATGGAGGATCGTATTGCTGATATTCGGGTCAAACCCAGTCGCTATCTACTGGTTTACCTTCCCTTTGAAAAACGCCACCACGACCTGGTCCAGCCCACCTACCATATCGCCGTCAATCAAAACCAGCTCGGGTTGGCGGGTAATCTGTAATTCTCATGACCGCGGATAGGCCGCCGATGGTTGAGCCGTTTTTCCCCTTGAAACCACACCTTTTTCATGGTTGAATGTCTGGTAACTATCATCCGGCCATCGTTCGAATGGCAGCCGGTATGTAAAAGCGACCGAACCCATGGGTACAAAAGAGCAGCCCGAACGGTTTATTCCCCATGGTCTGCATTGGCAGCGTGTCAGCCGATATGCGTTTTCAGATGGCGGGGCATCTTCTCCTTACATAATTAACCATTTCTAACCGCTCCGGTCGTCACCAATCCATTTTTTGCCACTTGTCGGGCGAACCAGCATTCGATACGACCGGGATTGCGATAACGATCAGAAAATGCCTGCCGTTGATGAGCCAATTGCTAACGGATGCCACCCGTCGGCATTTATCCAGCAACCAAAGGAGCAGATATGGCCACACCGCTACCCAATCAATTGCTTCGGCGGTCCTTCGTCAAAACCGTCCTGCGCCGCCTGATTGCCCTGATCACGTCTGTCGGGCTGATCTACGGCATGATTGCCGTCGTCTATGCCACCAAAACCATTTTTAAGGTCAAGATGAACTATGCGGTGGTATTGGAGCGATTCGGCGGCGTTCGGCAGGCGGTTACGGATGTAGGCTGGCATGCCCGCCTGCCCTATTTCACACGCATCGAGCAGGAAGTGCCGCTGATGAACCAAACCCTCCAGTTGGGCGGCACCCCGGCGCCCATGCGAATTATCTCCAAAGGCAACGTGGCCCTGTGGACCTCCGGGGTGCTCACCTACCGGATCCGCGATCTGAATACGTGGGCCATCGAAAACCTGAGCCCCCTGGATTTGCTGCAGGGCGACTACGACGGCATCGCCAAAGACATTCTGCAGGCCCAGGAGGTTGACCGGCTGATCAGTGACCGTGAAACCATCAAGGAGGTGATCTTCACCGCGTTGAAATCACGCCCCATCAATATCGGCGGCCCCACCATCGAAAAAAAATACGGGGTTGAAGTCGTCAGCTTCGTGCTCAAGGAGACCCGCTTCGGCGACAAATTGGTGGAGGCTTCCGAAGAGAAAAAACGCCGGGAACTGATTGCCGAAGCCGATAACTACGCAGCGGACCAGGAGGCCAGCCGTATCCGCAAACTCTATGCAGCCTATCTGGGCGGCATCCAGGACCTGCAGCGCGCAGTGGGTCGAAAGGATGGAGCCACCGACACTGCGCTGCTGGAATTCCTCACCCAGCAGAAATGGGCCACCGCCTATGAGAAACACCAGCTGGGGCAAAACACCGTGGTCATCCAAAATACCCAGGGAAACACACCGGCAATCGCCCTTCCCGCATTCGATTCTGCCAACCGGTCGGAGGGAGGAAAAGATGGCCAGACGGCTGACTAGAGAGATCACCTACGTCCAACTGCCGGAAAGCCGGATCCAGGAGATCAAAGACCTTGTGGCCGCCTGGCCCCAGGAAACCAAATCCTTCATGCGCGCCCGCCTCAACCAATATCGACCGCCCATGGGACTGTTCAACAGCGTTCTGGAAACGGCCCTCTCCTTTTTTATGGATGCTCCAGAAAAACGGTTCAACGTGCTTAAAGATCCGGATATTCTCACGGACTGGCAAAAGCGTTTTGAAATTTCAGGCCACACCAATCCTCAAGATGCCTGGAACAAGATACTGGAAAAAGAAGTCTCCGCCAAAGATTACCGCTATCTGCTCTCTCTGCTTGAAAAGGAACTGGTAGACGTCCACATCCCGGTCGAACTCCACGATCTCTTCGAAAAAGTGTACCGTGCCCACCTGCGAAAAGAGTACATTTCAGACGCCAGTGTTCCCAAAGCGTCACTGCTCCTATTCGTCGGTCCTTCCGGAAGCGGTAAGACCTCCACCGTATCCCATGCCATCGAACGCATCATTTTCGGTAATGACGTGCTGCCGGAGGTGGATCTTCATCGCAAAAAAGAGGAAGTACTTGCCGGGGAGCCGTTCTGGAAGACCATCGAAGAGATAGATCCCACGCTGGCCATCGAAATGTCACGGCGAAAAAAAGTGAAATTTTACAAGCGGCTCAACAGGATTCCGCTGGTGCGACGAATCTTGAAAAAAAAGATCGGCCAGAGCCTCTCCAAATTGGAGGAACAGGGTATCTGGGTTGACTATGCCATGGTCACCCCGAATGATTTCCAGACCGCTCTGGCCGGCGAGCCAGGAAATTATTTTAAGAAAGCCCTGGGGGATCCGCGCAGGACATCCATCCGGCACATCGAAGAGGCCCACAGTGCGTTCGGGAAAGCCACCGGTCGCGATTCCGGGGTGACCCGTCAGCAGCGAACCCTGGTGGACACATCCAATATCGTTCTGGATGAAATCATCAACGGGAAGCGCGACTGCCTGCTTATCGCAACCACAGACCAGCCCGAACGATTCGATGCCGCCGTTTATCGTCGGTTTGTGGAAAAGGGCAGCATCATCAATATTTCCGACTACTGGACCAACCCGGAGAACCTGAAGGAGGTGGTCCGCCTGGAACTGCTGCGGAACGACATTCTGGTGCTGTCCGAACAGAACGAAAACGTATGCGAATCGGTCAAATGCCTGCAGTCGGATGAGGTATCGGCGACCGTGGATCAACTCTATTCGATATTCAAAGAGCGTGCCCTGAAGGTGATTCCCTCCTATGTGCGCAAACTGATTCACTCCATCATCCAGATCAAGGGCGACTTTGTATCCGTCTACCTGGATGACGCCATGCTGGTCAGAAAAGCCTTCGAACTGGTCGCCCAGAATTCCTATGGCGATCTTTACAAGAAGGTGGTCGGCCACATGGACCGTGATGTCAAATGGGAAGCTTACGTGGGGAGTATAAAGGATGTCTTTTCGGAGATGACCAACAACTGCCTATACTATAACGTGAGCGAGGAGAAAGGGGTCGTGCTCAATGGACCGCCGGGAAGCGGTAAAACCTTTCTGGCGCGCACCTGGCTCAGCGAAAACACCGACGTCCACGATATCGCCACCAGCGCCAGCGCCCTGCAGGACCCGTCCAATCCTGTCGACGGCGCCGTGGACAACCTGGAAAAAGTTTACGACATCGCCAAAATGATTGCCCCTACGGTGGTCTTTTTCGACGAAGGCGATGCCCTGGCACCCAAACGCAGCGGTACCGGGGGAAATCCGTCGGACAAACTGACTAACAAGTTTTTAAATCTCATCGATGGCGAAACGCCCCTGCACAAGGTGTTCACCGTGCTTACCACCAATCGGCTGGACATTCTCGACCCGGCCCTGATCCGGTCCAAGCGACTCAAGGTGTTGGAAATTAAGGGCCTGTTGAAGAAAGGAGACATCCTCCAGATTGTTGAAAACGCCCTGGCGGACATTCCCTTGTCTACAGACCTGACAACCGACAGTATCGTGGAAGCGGCCAAAGGCGTCTGCAATACACCAGCGGATTATGCCGCCTTTGTCGAAAAGGCCAGGTCGCTGAGAAACACCGAATTCGAAGTGATTTTGCGCCTTCGTAAAATCCGCCATGACTCGGTAAAGGCCCGAGAGAACTTTATTAAATTCAATTTCAAGACCCTCATGGGCATACTGGAGGCCTTAGACGATCAGAACCAGGTGAAAACAATCGTTCGTAGCGCTCCTGATCGATTTATGGAACATTATGAAGCGGTTTTAAAGATAATGGAACCGATTCGGCAGCCGGCAGATTATCCAATGGTGACCAATCACCTCAAATCGGCCCGCCACGAAATATCCGAGAGCCCCACCAAAAAAGGCAAGGTGGTGCTGGATGAGTTCCTGGAGGCGGAACTGAGCCAGGAACCCCAGGTGGGATTCATCATCGGCGTCGGGGCCAACGATGTCACCGGCGTTCTGCTGCCCATCGCCACCAGCCTGACTTATAGCCTCTCTTCAGAAAAAGTGATGGTCACCGGCGCGGTGTCATCGTCATCCTCGGCCGGCGCCCAAATGGAGATGGCGGTCCAGATGACCCAGCAGAGCGCCCATGAGGCGTTGACCATGGTCAAAAATTACCTGCAGGATATGGATCCCAAGGTCAGTGCCGCGCGTCTTCTGGGTGAGTTTCTGGACAAGTATACCATTCATCACCAACTGCTTTCCGCTTCATACAGTGTGGGCGGGCCGTCGGCGGGATACGCCCTGGCCATCAATACCCTGTCGGCCCTGATGCACATTCCCGTGTACAATGATTTCGGTATTACGGGGGCACCATGGACCAAGGGAGTCAAGCGGGGGGAGGTCGGTGGTTCGGTCATCATCGGCGGGCAGCGCAAAAAAACGGAAAAGGTGCTGATGTACCTGCGGCGGATGTATATGCCCCTAAAAAACTACCTGGACCTGGAACAGGAGTTTCTGGTCAACTACTGGACCCAGGACAAGGACATTCTGGGGGTTACCCATTTCGGCGATCTGGTCCCGGAAGTGATCTGCCTGGACCCTGAGTATGAGCAGGTGCTGCAGGATCTCATTTTCATCCGGATCCGCTACAAGCTGGACAAATACCAGGGGAAACGGCCCGACGAGGCGATCAAAGAGGACATTCTGAGAAAGAAAGAGATTCTTAGGATCCGGGCGGAAAAAGAGATCAAAAACCGACTGATTGCCCTGCGCCGTTACCTGAGAAGCCCGGCGAAAGACCCCCATCTTTCATTGGAGGAGATTTTCCGCCAGCGAGAATCCACCCTGACCCTGATGACCGACCCGCTGAAGCGCTTGCTTCAGAAAGTGCGCGAACGCAAAAACAGGCCCACGAAAAACCCCAACTAGCCGCTCCTCGACAGGCAGTCTGTCAGAAGGTGGCATCCGCGTCTACCGAACGTCCCTCGACCACCCGACAAGCAATTTGGTGAAGTGCGTCCGGCACCTGCTGTGGAGACCCTTTCACGGCTATAAAATCCGCCCGCATCCCCGGGGCGATTTTGCCTCTTTCAGGCAGTCCCATGAGCATTGCGCCAATGCGACTGGCACATCGGATGGCACCCTCCACGCTGAACCCGGCAGTGATAAAGAGCTGGAGCTCTGCTTTCAACGATTGACCGTGATGAACACCCGGACTTCCGGCATCGGTTCCCACGGCAAGGGTCACCCCAAGTTGCCGGGCCATGGCGATTTGCTCCAGCTGGTGTTCCAGATTTTTCAGGGAGACGTCGGCAAAAGAAGGGTCGCTGCGGTGTCCCTGAGCCTTTAAATAATCGCCGTAGGCCTTCATGGTTACCGCCGTGGGAACCCAGACCACACCGTGATCGGCCATGCGGCACATATTGTCCCTGCCCATAAAAAAACCATGCTCGATACTGGTGCAACCGGCTTCAACTGCCAGTTTTACCGGCAGATGACCATTGGCGTGGACCATGGTGGGTTGACCGCGCCTGCGGGCTTCAGCAACGGCGGCGGCCAGTTCGTCTACTTTAAACTGGGGGAGGGATTCCACTCCGAATTGGGTCAGGCTGTTAAGGCCCGAATTGACCAGTTTCAGGTGGTCTCGCCGGGTGTCCATCCCGAAGGCGCTTTGCGTAAGGGTCATGCCCGCTTCAACCGGGATGCCGATGAGTTTCCCATAACGGCCCGGCGCATGGCGGGCACGGCCCGCCGAAGCAATGGTCACCGGCGTCGGCGGATGAGCGGACTGATCCAATTTATAGCGCAGGGTATCGCCATTGTGGTCCCCACCGTCGCGGACGGCCATCACACCGCAGGCCAGGTGCTTTCGCAGGTTTAGCGCAAGCGTCTTAAGCCGGCCCCTGTAGGCGCTCTTAAGCTGTTCCTGGCGAACCGACGGTTCAGTCGTGCCGGACATCACCAGGTGGACGTGACTGTCGATCAGTGCTGGAATCATTGTGCAGCTTGACAGATCGACGATCGTCATCCCTGCCGGTTGCGTATCACCAGGGGCCAGGACTGCCTGGATCCGGCCGCCGTCGACGGCTATGATCCGGTTTTCGACAGCCGGTTTGCCGGTCCCGTCGATCAGCCATCCCACACGATAGCCCTTAGTCGTTGAAGTCATGGTCGGTATGATTATGCAAACCCGTTAATGTTGAGATCCGGACCAAGATTTTTTTAGACCCGGACCGGTAATCGTAAGAATGAAAAGCGATCCTCCTATAAGCGACCTGCCCACGGACTTCAAGCCAGCTTGAACCGCGATTTCAAATACACTCCCCGACGATTGCGGCGAGGTTCGCGTGCGAACTGAAAATCGACTTTTTATCCTTACGTTGTGGTGCAGCACTGCCGGTTCAATGCAAAATCGGTTAAACGAGGTTGATTCTCCCGCTGACCAACCGTTGCACAAAGGGCAGATCCGCCGGAGTAAAGCAAAAAGCCGCCAATTGGTCCGGCCTCACCCATTGGCAGGCCTGATGGGAAACCAACCTGAAGGAGGCGCCGTTCCAGAATGCCCGGTAGGCCATCAGTTCGATGGAAATGTGCGCGTAGTGATAAATGCTGGTTCCGAGATAGTCACCGATGACCGCATCCATTTCCAGTTCCTCCCACAGTTCGCGCTTCAGGCATTCCTCGGGCGTCTCCCCGGCTTCAATCTTGCCGCCGGGAAACTCCCAGTGCCCGGCAAGCCGATCGCTCGCATGGCGCTGGGCGATCAGGATGCGGTCATCACTGACGATGATTGCAGCGGTGACTCGAACGATGGATGTCATCGTGCAGGTGTGCCGACCCTGGTCAGGCAGCCAAGCAATGGGAAGCGATCGACGGGTAACCCGGTCATTTGAACGATCCGGTTGATTGTCGGGATACGCTTACGCGGGTTTATTGATTTCATGATGCCGCCATACCAGCTGTTGTAGAAGGAAATGACACCCCTACCATGGATGGTGGTGGTTGACTGTTCCCGTCGGCGCCCAATCGCCCCTTCCTTTTTCTCGTATCGATATTTTATTGCATGCCAGGGCGACCGGGGCACACCGCAGCCGGATCATAGCATTCATTTTCTTTTTGTCCATCTGTTTCATCGGCATTCCGATGCCTTTTTCGGTGAGGTGCGCGACCGGGCGCCTCGACGACAATCTAATCGGGGACGTCATTTTTTATGATATTTCAACAATTAACTTGCTTTCACGCCGAATAGGTCTATTATAGCCCCATTCAATGCGTTCTCGCCATCGTCATGCGGGACGATTTTTTCTGCAGGAAAATTCAGTATTTAAATGAAGCATCCTCCAGATTTAAGATTTTGAATAAATCCAAGAAAGGAGGATGTTATCATGGCCAATGGCATTGTAAAATGGTTCAACGACCAAAAGGGCTTCGGCTTCATCGAGCAGGAAGACGGACCGGATGTGTTCGTTCATCATTCCGGCATCAACGCCACCGGTTTCAAAAGCCTGAGCGAAGGCGACCGGGTGACTTTTGACATCGAGCAGGGTCCAAAGGGTCCTTCCGCCGTAAACGTCACGGTTAGCTGAATTTGTATCGTCATAAAACCGGGGCAGACCGCTCGACATAGGGCGGATGCCCCTTGAAGCGCCCACCGCGAAAATCCCAGATTACAACCCATAAATTTGTAACCCCCGGAATTGTCCGCGGGTTTTTTATTTTTTTGAGTGCGGACGCACTCCCGTGCAGGTGTATGGGAACGGCGACTGCGTAAAAACTCAAATCGCAATCAATGGTAATAAACACAAGCAAGGAAATAAATCTTTTGAATTTTAAAACGTTTTCATTTCACCCAGCTGTTGCTCAAGGCGCAATAGGCGCGGATTATACCACCCCCACACCCATTCAGGCCAAGGCCATTCCCGAAGTCATGAAGGGGCGCGATGTAATGGGGCTGGCGCAGACCGGTACGGGCAAAACGGCCGCTTTCGTACTGCCCATTCTCAACCGGTTGATCGACGGCCCACGCAACCGGATCGGTTCGCTGATCATCGCTCCCACCCGTGAACTGGCCGAACAGATTCATGGCGAATTCACTCGTCTGGGTCGCCATACACGCCTGCGCAGCGCCGTCGTTTATGGCGGCGTGGGAATCAATCCTCAGATCCAGGCCCTCAAACGTGCGGAGATTGTGGTGGCCTGCCCCGGTCGGCTGCTGGATCATATCAATCGACGGACCGTTGACCTTTCTAAAGTCGACGTGCTGGTAATTGACGAAGCCGATCAGATGTTCGACATGGGTTTTTTCCCGGATATCCGTCGTATCCTGACTCACGTCCCGCCAAAAAATCGCCAGACCCTGCTCTTTTCGGCCACCATGCCCAAAGAGATCAGAGGCTTGGCAAATGATGTCCTGCACCATCCGGTGACGGTTCAAATCGGCACCACCGCTCCCGCAGAGACTGTCAGTCATGCCTTGTTCCCGGTTCCCCAGCATTTGAAGACAGCCCTGCTGATCAAACTGCTGGGCGAAACCCCGACCGGGTCGGTCCTGGTGTTTACCCGCACCAAGCACCGAGCCAAGAGCCTGGGGGCAAAGCTGTCAAAGGCCGGTTACCGCTCGACCTCGCTGCAGGGCAACCTCTCCCAGGGGCGGCGACAGGCAGCGCTGAACGGTTTCCGTTCCGGAGAATATCAAATCCTGGTGGCCACGGATATCGCGGCCCGCGGCATCGATGTCTCCAATGTTTCCCATGTGATCAATTTCGATATCCCTTCCACACCGGAGGCCTATATTCACCGTATCGGCCGCACCGGGCGGGCTGAACGCAGCGGAGATGCATTTACCCTGGTCACCAAAGAGGATTCCCAGATGGTAAGAGCGATCAACGGGGCCATCGGCGCTAGTGTGGAACAGCGCACCCTTTCGGATTTCAATTATGATGCGCCATCGACATCACCCGTGAAACAGGTCAACACCCGTGGCAATCGACCCCGTCCCGCGATTGAACGGAGAGCGCCCAAACCCAGAGCCAATGGACGCTCAAGCAAAGGTGCCTTTGCTTTCCTTTCCCCCAGCACGTCCAGACACACCGGCCGGTTCAGCAATCCATAAGTCGGCGCTTCGGGCAATCCCACCGTCAAGGAAAGAGGCTGGCCACCCTATCGGGTGGCCAGCCTCTTTTTTGCACCCGTGACCGTAAGTGCGATTACGAGGCATGTTGGAAAGATGAAAATCATCGTTTTAAATGGGAGTCCCAAAGGTGTCAAAAACGTTACCCTGCAATATGTCCGCTATCTTCAAGGCATCCATCCTCGACATGAACTCAAGATCATCCACATTTCTCAATATATTCGCAAAATAGAAAATGATGACCGGTACGTCCAGTCCATCGTTGCCGATATAAGGACGTCGCAGGGCATCCTCTGGGCGACCCCCGTGTACGACTTGCTTGTACCGGCCAACTACAAGCGGTTTATCGAATTGATTGCCGAAAAGGATTCTACGCCTGTTTTCAGCGGGAAATACACAGCGGTCCTTACCACCTCGATCCACTTTTTTGATCATACGGCCCACAATTACCTGCGGGCCATATGTGATGATTTGAATATGAAGTATATCGGATCGTATTCTGCGGATAGGTATGACCTGCTCAATACCAAAGAAAAGGTTTGAGACATTTGCGGCCAACCTTTTTAATGAGATCGAAAATAACGCCTCCCCTCCAAAAAGCTTCCGGCCTTTAAAATGGCGTGACTTTCAATACCCGCCCGTTGCGCAAACAGAAAAGATGGATTTGGGCAACAAAAAAGTATTGGATCTGACGGATTCGATGGATGAACGAACCAACCTGGGCAATATGATTGAACCCTCCCCGCGGCAAGCCGCGGGGAATATTCACCGTTAGGATAAAAAAATCGATCTTCAATTCGCTCGCTATCGCGGTTCAACGGATAGTAGGCCATCTCATCGGCGACGTGGATGTGGTCAATCTGCGGGAAATTGATATCAAGGGCTCCTGCCTCGGCTGCCTTGAATGCGCTTACGACAATCATTGCGTGTATGAAGGCAAGGATGACTATATCGATTTTTTCAACAACCGAATCATGGCGGCTGACATCCTAATATGGGCTGGAACCATTACGGACAGGTATTTGTCTTGGAGATGGAAAATGTTTTTTGACCGCTCCTTTTTCCGAGGCCATGCACCTTCACTGTCAGGCAAACAGATCGGAATCATTATTTCAGGCCCCTTGAGTCAGCTTCCCAACCTTAGACAAATCTTTGAAGCATATGTTGAGATGCAACGCGCCAATCTGGTGGGCATGCTGACGGACGAATTCGGTGATTCCTCTCGAATTGATGAACAACTCAGCAGCTTTTTAAACCGAATGAGGCATCATGCCGACCAGCAATTTATCGCCGCTCCCACTTTTTTGGGGGTTGCCGGCACCAACCTTTTCAGAGATGAAATATGGGGCCGGCTGCGATTTCCATTCAGAGCCGATTTCGTTGAATATAAACGTGCGGGGGTTTTTGATTTTCCCCAAAGCCATTGGCATCATCGAATTCAAAATTCGATAATGCTGCTTTTATCCAGGTCTCCTAAATTTAGATCGCAGGTTAACAAACGGATGAAAGATGAAATAATAAAGCCATTTAAAAAAGTACTTAAGAACAAATGACAGGATACGATCCTGCTATCATCCTCAAGCCACCAGTCGCCTCAAGGCTGACACCGCCGCCATCGACGGAGAATTCGCCCGCAATCGCGGTTTGCTCCCTCCCCTCCTATAAAAATCCCTCAACTTAGCTTTAATTTTATGATATCCAATTGTTAAGGTGAAACCAGTTCCTCATCGCACCCTTCACGGAGAATGGTCATGGCCGAAGAGACCCTCACCACGCTGCAAAAAGCCTTTGCCTTTAACATGGACCACGACAAGTACGGTACCATCGCGGAAATCGGTGCTGGCCAGGAGGTCTCACGCTGCTTTTTCCGGGCCGGCGGTGCGGCCGGCACCATCGCCAAAACCATATCGGCCTATGATATGTCGTTCAGTGACGCCATCTATGGTGAGGAGAAGGACAAGCGCTATGTAACCGAAAGCCGGGTAAAAAAAATGCTCGACAAGGAGTTCAACCTGGTATTGCACCGCGTCGGCGACAAACGCCCCAAAACCTCGACCTATTTTGCCTTCGCTGATACGGTGACCGCTAGAAGCTACAGCCAGCAGGGTGAATGCCATGGCTGGCTGGGGATCAAATTTCAGGTGACGCCTGGTGCCGATCCGTCTGAAATTCTGATTCATATTCGCATGCTGGATGAAAGCAATGACCAGCAGCAGGAAGCCGTGGGCATTTTGGGTGTCAACCTGATCTATGGCGCCTTTCACTTTCATTCCCGCCCGGAACGCCTCATTCAATCCCTGGGGGACAACCTGGACTGGGGACGACTGGAGGTCGACCTGATCCGTTTCAGCGGCAGTTACTTTGCCGATATCGACAATCGCTTCATGGCCTTGAAACTGCTCCAGACGGAATTGACCGATGCGGTGGTCTTCGGCGCCGACCGCAAAACCTTGGTGCACCCTTCTGAATTGTTCTACAACCGGGATGTAATGGTCATGCGCGCCATGTTCAAGCCCGTGACCCACGTGAACGTGGACATGATGACCAGCGGAATGGAATTATTCTCCAGCATTTGCGGGACCGGGTCCGCCACGCCCATCATCGTTCCGGAAATTTCAGTCGCCGAGATGCGCAAACAAAACAGCTATGACATGCAGGACATCCTGGATCGGGTCGACTGCCTGAATATTCTGAATTATCCCGTCATTGTTACCAACTACCTGCGCTATTTCCGGCTGTCCGACTATCTGGGCCGCTACACCAGGGGCAAGATGGCTTTCGTTGTGGGAATCCCCAACCTGGTGACCCTTTTTAACGACGCTTACTATGACGGTTTGAAGGGGGGCATCATCGGTGCCTTTGGCGCCCTTTTCGACCGGGATACGCTGATTTTCGTATACCCCATGTACCGGGACGGCAATCCGGACGACGTGGTGACCACCGACAACTTTCCCGTCCCCGAGCATTTGAAACACTTTTATGCCCACCTGCGGGCCAACAAAAAAATTCTGCCGATTGAAAATTACAATGCCGCCCACATGCATATCTGGCCGGAAGCGATCCTCGAGCAGGTCCAAAACGGACCCGGGGCGTGGCAACAATCCGTACCCGAAGCAGTGGCCCGGGAAATAATCAGCCGCTGCATGTTCGGTTTTTGCGATTGCACCGTTGCCCAATAAGCACCACCGGAAATGCATTGCACTTGAATAGATTCAAATATTCCGATACCTTTGTCGATAAGCGTTGTATCGAAGGAATTTCGTCTTTCCCATGTCGACCCATGAAATGGATGGGTTTTGCTTACGACTCTCTACCAGTCGGGACTGTACGATGGAAACAGTTGGTGGTTACCTGAAAAAAGAGAGAGAATCAAAAAACATCAGTCGGCGTGAACTGTCCCGATTAACAAAAATCTCAGAGTTATATCTCGAATACATTGAAAATGATGAGTTTGATAAACTTCCCCAGGGCCCTTATGCAAAAGGATATATTGCCTCTTACTCCAGGTTGATCGGAGGCGACACAGATGAAGCCATCGCGTTGTACGAGGCCTTAAACAAAAAAAAGATTCAAGCCGAAGAGAGTCAACCCGACACTACAAATGGTACTGCCAACAACGGCCGGCCCCGAAAGCTCAAAGCGACCGAGAGGAAAAAACCCACCGGTTCCCGGTTTGGCAAAGCTAAATCGTTAATCAATACCGCCGTAGCATCCTTACCGGTCAACCGCTTTTCATTCAATGCGGTAACGACCTCGATCAGGAACATCGGTTCATCCATACGAATCAGCAGGAATGGACTCGACCGGGTTGTTTCGTTTTTTAAGCGGGTCGCTGTATCGCGGGCCTGGTTGTATGCTTTAATAACTCTGGTGGGCATCGCCATTCTGTTGCTGGCCGGATTTGGCTTCTACCATCTGTTTATCTTCGAGCCCAATCCTTCGTCAGTTGCCGAACTGCCGTACACGCAGGAAAAGGGAAAAGCCCCGCTTCCTGCCATTGGTGCTGAAAAGCCGGTTTTGGCTGCGCCTTCCACTGGTGCATCCTCGACGGCTGATCAACCGGACGCAAATGCCAAGGGATCGCAACGCCCCCAGCCTGCAATACCGCCCGAAGCTAAAAAACAGCCTGCGACGCCGTCCACCGATCCCGGCAGAGCGCCCCCACGCACCCAGGAAGAAGCCCAAACAGCATCTGGTGGGTCCGATTCCGCCTCACCGACCGGCACCGCGCTATCCGGCTCCTCGTTAGCGGAAACGATTGCCGACTCAAGCCCGACCAGCGACGGTGCTGAAAGCCCGAAGCGATCGGGACAAAGTGAGGTGACAGCAGATCCACCCTCGCCATCGACTGCCACCGAGGCTGACCTGACCGTGTTGCAGGCCAGCGTCTGTGCAGAAATAAAAGACCGAATGCCGGCCGGTGTCGCCACCTCTTTTCCCACATCCGCCGAGCGGGTTTTCGTGTGGAGCGAGATTGAAGCGAGGCAATTTCCATCCGAGATCCGGCACATCTATTATTTTAACGATGAAATAATCAGTGATGTCACCCTGGATGTAGGGTCCGCCTATTGGCGGACGTGGAGCGCCAAGAGTATTTCAGAGGATCGTTATCGGGGAGAATGGCGGGTCGACATCACCACGGCAGGCGGACAGGTGCTGCGACGCCTTTATTTCAATGTCAGGTAAATCCCTCTCGATCAGGTGTAAAGCTTCCATGACTTGGTTTCGAAGTCAAACCCCTGCCTGTTGAATAACGCCGTACATATCTCGACCACCGATGCGTCGTACAACACCCCTTTTTGCGACTCTATCTCGGCCAGCGCGGCCTCGAGGCCCAGTTGGGGTCGATAGGGACGAAAGGACGCGATGGACTCGACCACGTCCGCTACCGCCAGTATCCTCGCTTCCAGAATAATCTGGTCCCCTTTCAACTGCCGCGGATATCCGCTGCCGTCAAGACGCTCGTGGTGCTGGTAAATGGTTTCGGCGAGCGGCCAGGGAAATTGAATGTCCTTGAGGATGTCATAGGCGGTGCGCGGATGCATCTGGATGATGGCCAGCTCGTGTTCTGACATGGGCCCAGGTTTGTTTAAAATGGCGGACGGAACATGAATTTTCCCCAGATCGTGGATGGCGGCAGCCATTCGCAGGCCCTGGATGCGTTCCCAGGCAAATCCCAACCGGGTGGCAATGGCCCGGCACAATTTGGTCACCCGCCGCTGGTGACCCGCGGTATACGGGTCGCGTTTCTCAATCGTTGTGGACATGGCCTGGATGATCGCGCCCATGTTTTTGCGCAGTCGATCATGGCTGCGGGTCAACGCCTGCTTGACGCGTCGGAAAGCGCTGGCGTCCGTGAAGCGTTCGACATAGCCCCCGATGGCGCCGCTGGCATCCGGATAAGCCGTGATGGTTACGATCCATGGTGCATGTTTACCGTTTTTGCAGTGGGGTTCCTGGTCGAAAACCTTTTGCTGGCCCACGGACTGGATTGATGTCAGCGGGCAGTCAGGCGTCGCACAAAGTTTACTTGAAAATACATCATGGCACGTTTTCCCGATCAAATCCTGTGCGTCAACGCCCGACAGCGTTGCAAACGCACGATTGACAAATAAAATATTGAAGTGCCGATCGGTGATGATCATGCCATCGGAAACGGCATCCAATATCCGCTGCCAATCCTGATGGCCCAGCTGGGAATGGGCAGGTTTCGTCGTTGAAGTGACCGTCATGGGCTTACCGTCAAATTAACCGAGTGGTGGTTATGGGGTTGATCACAAACTGCGTCCACAGCAGGGTGGTCTCTCCTACTTACCACCAATCTTCGTTCAGAAAAACCAAAAGTCTTTACGTAACTGGTTTTACCACTCATTTGTTAAAGTCATTCATGGGGTTCCGTATGGTAAAGCCGGCCATTGACGGTCTTAAGAAAATCCTCCAATGAAATCATCTCCTGTTTGATAAATCCTTTGTCGGCGATCGAACCGTTGTGAGCCATTTCCACAATGGCACAAACCGAAGCTGCGGTGGTCCATGAAATGGCACTCCAGGACTTCCCGTCAATTTCTATCGGGTAATAGGCTTCTACAAATTCATCCCGGACCAGCTGTTTGCTCTGCCAGCCTTCGACGGATGCATGGATGTAGACCACATCTTTTTTGACGGGCGGTTTGGCATGGGTCAGAATTTCCCCGGCCAATTTCCGATTCTCTCTCATTAGTAATTCATGGAAGAGAAAATTCATCAATTTGACATGACCGGGGTAGCGAATGCTTTTGTAATCCAGATTGTCGATAACGCCCAAATAGGTATCGCACATGGTTCCCAACCCGCCCGAGGTGGTAAACGCTTCCAAAGGGATGCCATCGATTACCAACTTTTCAACCCACTCCATCGGCGATATCCATTTGTGAACCCCGCCTTCGATCACTTCACATTCATTTAAATACTCGTTGACGACACCTTCGGGCGACCAATTGAAGGCATAGCCCAAAAGCCCGGTCGGATGCTGTGGAAGCGCACCAACGCGTAATTTCAGACTTCGAACGGTGTCGAATTTTTCAACCAGAGATGCGCCGATGATGGCAATGAATCCGGGTGCAAGACCACATTGAGGCGCCAGAATCGAAGTTGCCGACCTGCTCAACTTGATGATCGCTTTTGTCGTGGGTACGTCTTCGGTGAGGTCGAAATAATGAATTTTATTCCGGCAGGCCTGTTTGGCGATATCAAGATTGAAGTGATAAGGAAGACAGGAAACCACGCAATCATGACGGCGCATCAGGTCTACCATCTGATGAATATCCGAAACGTCGATTGTCTTGGTATCGAAAGGAAGATCCGTTCTTTCGCTTCGAGCCGCGCCGGTAACTTGAAAGCCGGTTTTTTTAAGCAATACACCGACCAGCGACCCTACTTTTCCCAGGCCTAATACCAGAATGGATTGGATTGCCATGTTAAAAAGAGTCTCCTGTTATTGATGAAGCCGTAAACAGTTTGAACGACCCCGATATCGTCATTCCCTTGCCGGCGGGGATTCATAAGTTCCGATAGACATAGACAGCGCTGATAAGCGTCACTAGGAGGCCCGCCTCCGCGGGAGCGACGCTGTTTGTGATTTTTTTACGGTTCCAACAGCTTCCATCATGCAATCGGTTGGTTCGGCCTTCCTTTCGAATCTTATTGTCACACCTGGAATCTTTGGGATACCTCTGCGGCCCTTTCACCGGTAAAATCCTGCCCGCTTCGGCATGCGACCAATTGCACGACTTTGGGTCAAAGGTGACTGCCATCGTTGAACGCAACGAGAAGTAGTATCACTAAAAATAATGATGAAATTCTGAGAAGACAACAGGCAAACCATTTTTCGTTTCGATCATCAAGGCTATCTTTGGAGCATCATCGATGGAAAACTTCAGGGTGAATTTTCTTTTTGGACATTGGTGGGTCGGTCGTCAGGTGTGCCTGGAGATGAAAAAAGGGTTTAGCCTATGTTGGCCAAACCCTTTTACAAACTGGCGCGCCCGGCAGGATTCGAACCTGCGACCTACGGATTCGTAGACAAGGCCTCTGAGCTTCCTAACCTCCTAATTTTTAATTATGTTACTGTAAACATTAAGTTTATTTTTATCACATTTTTGTCAATTATACATGTTTTAGCAGATTTTGGAACTTTTTTCACACACAGATTCACACACAGGGATCAGTTCACGACCG